>JACCZA010000140.1 GCA_013696185.1 Actinomycetota bacterium | reverse complement strand
CGCTTCGGCGAGCCGCTCGGCGACCATCCAGTACATCGCCTGCAGAACCTCTTCGCGGACGCGCAGCACCTCCAGCTCGTTCATGCCGCAGCGATTCTCTCTGCGAGCTCGCCGATCGCCACGACCGAGGGAGAGGTCGGGTCGACGTCGAACGGCGCGCGTCCCTCGCGCTCCGCACCGGCCAGCATCGGGTCGAACGGGATGACACCCACCACGTCGAGCTGATTGGCCTCGGCGAACTGCTGCACGGCCGCGAGGTCCCGCTCGTCGCGAATCTTGTTCGCGATCAATCCGACGTTGTCGAGCCCGAGGTCGACGGCGAGCGCCGCCATCCGGCGCCCGGTCTCGAGCGACTTGAAGTAGGGCTCGACGACCGCGTACATCGAGTCGGCGTGACGGGCCGTCCCACGCGTGAGGTGCTCGGGCGAGGCCTCGGTATCGAGGATGCAGACATCTTCGGCCGCCGCGGAGGCGGCTCTGATCAGGCTACGCACGGTAGCGTGCATGCTGCACAGTCACCCGGTTCCCGCGTGCTTCGGGTGGGCCATTACGAGGAGCGTGACGCCGTCGGGACCGGTCAGCGCGTGCGTCCGGCAGATCTCCTCGAGCGACTCGGTGAGGGCGTCGTCCGCCGGGAAGCGTCGGATCAGGTCGGCCGGCAAAACCGGCACGTCGTTGATCTGCTCCATCGGGATGCCGAGGGTCAGTGCAAGGTTCGGATTCGAGTCGCCGTCGATTGCCAGCACCTTGTGGCCGGCGTGGGCAAGCGAGCGCGCCATCGTTCCGGAGATCGAGGTCTTCCCAGAACCGCCCTTGCCAGCGATCGCGAGCTTCATCGACGGTCAGACGGAGACGGGCTCGGGCGCGTCCTCGCGCGCGAGCTCCGCTGCGAGCAGCGCCTGCAGCTCGACCTCGATCGCGGCGAGCGTGCGGCGGCGCCGGGCATGCAACACGGCCCATGTGCCGGCTGCGAGAAGGAGCAGGAGCGCACCGGCGGCGAGCAAGAGCGTCAGCCACGGGGTCGTCGAGTGTCGCTGCACCGTGGGCGTCGCGCGCGGGCTATTGGCCTTCGGCGCGGCGGATGGGCGTACGGGGATCGCATCTCGCAGATGAGGAGCGACCGGCGCGATACGGGTCGCGGCGACCACGGGCGCGGGCGCAGGGACGACCGGCCGAGCGCGCACGGTTGGAGCGGTTGGTGCTGCGTGCACGACGGGGGTCGCGTGGTCATCGGGTCTCGCGCGAACGACCGGTGCCGCGCGGACATGGGGTCGCGCGCGAACGACCGGCGCCGCGCGAACAACCGGGGCCGCGCGAACGACCGGAGCCGGGTGGAGGTTCGGCCGCGTGTGCACAGCCGGCTGCGCGACCCGGGCATTTGCAGCGGGCGGCGCGACCGCAGGAACGGCAGGCGCCGGGCCGGCGAAGAACGCACCGCCGCGGCGAAGGTCGTCGAGCGGAGCCGATTCTTCTGTGAGCGAAGGCGCCGACGCGGTCGCATCCGCCGGAGCCGGAGCCGGTGTCCCCACGACGAGCTGTGCCCGCGCCAGCAGCGGGGTCACGAGCCCGCCGTCGGAGTTCAGAACGGACGCTGCGAGAACGTAGGTTCCGAGCGGGACGCTCTGCGGGAGCGAGAAGGTGAGCGTCCACGTGCCGTCGGCGGCGATCGGTGCCAGCCCGACGACGGGGCCGTCGATCCCGAGCGTAATCGTGGCCGGAGCGGGGAGCGCGGCGATCTCGGGATCGACGAATTGGCCGCGCACGACGACGTCTGCTCCCGGCTGGTAGGCGGCTTCCGGAACGGAGATCATCGCGATGCCGTGGGCGTACGCGGCGGGGACGAGAGACAGTCCCGCCAGCGCTGCGAGGATGAGAACCTTGCGCGCCAAGCTTGCGCCGACACTAACAGAGCGAAGTGATCTATCGTGCCGCCGGCAGCTCTTCAGACGATGATGGGGGATTCGATGAGACGGACGTGCGTGCTGGCCGGCCTTGTTGTGTTGGGCCTGACGACCGGAATCGGCGGGAGCCTCGGATCCACCGTGGGCACCGAGTACACAACGGCGACGAGCGCGAGCCCGGACCCGCAGGTGAAGGGACGCTGGGCGGAGCGCACCGCGGCAGCAGGCGACCTCAACAAAGACGGCACGGTCGACTACTTCGTCGCGGCGCCGATGGCCGACGTCAACGGTGTGTCCGACGCCGGACGCGTCTGGGCCGTCAACGGTCGCACGCGCGCGATCCTCTACACGATCGATCCAACCGAGCCGCAGGCGGCGGCGAAGTTCGGCTTCTTCATCGCCGTTCCCGGGGACGTCAACGGCGACAAGATCAACGACGTCGCGTCCGGTACGGACGCCCAGGACGTCTACACCGGGTCCGGTGGGCAATGCGGGACACCGGAGCCAAACGGCTGCAACGAGGATCAGGGGAAGGCGTGGGTCTTCAGCGGCGCCGACGGCAAGCTCCTCTACGCCCTCGACAACCCGCAGCCGCAGGGGTCGACGAAGAATCGCGCGCGCTTCGGCTCGCGGATCGGACGTGCTGGCGACATCAACGGCGACGGCGTTCCGGACATCGTCGTCGGAGCCTCGGGGAACGACGTCCCGGCGGGCTGCGGCGACACGAGCCCGCTTCCGTCCGGGTGCCGGGTGGATCAGGGTCAGGCGTTCATCTTCGACGGGAAGAGCGGCAAGCTCATCCGCACGCTCGACCTACCCACGGCCGACCAGCAGCCCGCGGGGACGTGCGCGTCCTCCTGCGGCTCGCTCGGCATCGCAGTCCAGGGCCCCGGCGACACGAACGGCGACGGCGTGACGGACCAGCTCGTCGACGCTGGGAGCTACAGCTTCTATCTCGGGAGCGGAACGCCGTGCGGCGCGCCCGAGCCGAACGGCTGCAACGAGAGTCAGGGGCGCATGTACCTCTACGACGGCAAGACCGGTCGCGCGCTGCTGCACATCGACGATCCCGAGCCGCAAGCCGGCGCGACCTTCGGGTTCCAGGACGCAGCTCCGCTCACCCCCGGCGACGTCAACCGCGACAAGGCGGCCGACCTGTACGGCAACGGGTTCGTGCAGAACGGTCCGGCCGGGGAAGGTCAGGGCGCAGCCTGGGTCTTCAATGGGAAGACGGGAGCCGTGCTCTACAAGCTGAACGACCCGACGCCGGAGGTCGGAGGTCAGTTCGGTTGGTCGATCTCGCAGACCGACTACAACAAGGACGGCGTCCCGGACGAGTATGTCGGCCAGTCGCCGCATCACGTCGCCGGCGCGACCGGTAGCGGCGGCAGCTACGTCTTCAACGGCAAGGACGGCTCGTTGCTGAAGGCGCTCGAGCTGCCCGTCGGAGACAGGCAGACGAGCACGTCGAGCGATCTGGGGCCGAACCTCGGCTGGACGAATGCCGCGCCCGGAGACCTCAACCACGACGGCCAGCCGGACTACCTGGCAGGCGCTCCGTTCGAGAACGTCGGCCCGAACCAGGACGAGGGAAGCCTCTTCGTCTTTCTCTCGAGCGACAGGACCGCCCCTGCACGCCCGAAGGTCAGCGGGCCGAAGAAGACGCGCAGCAGCCGCGTCACGTTCCGCTTCTCCGCGGCGGACATCGACAACACGGCGGCCGAGCTGCACTACCGGTGCTCGCTGACTGGAGGCTCGCTGCGTGCCTGCGCAGCGCGCGTCTCGGCGAGACTCGCGGCGGGACGGCACACGGTGCGCGTGCAGGCGATCGACGTCGCCGGTAACAAGAGCCCGATCGCGAAGGCGACCGTGCTCGTGCTCCGCAAGAAGCGCTAGACGAAGGACGGTGTCTGCAGCCGGCCGGCCAGGGCGACGATCGCCTTGACGGCCGGCGCTGCAGGCGCGACGTCGATCGGTGCCGTGCCCTCGCGGTCGGCGTCGGCGACGGCGGGATCGTCCGGCACGACCAGGAGCTCGCGGTCGCCGACGACCGCGCGGATCGCGGCGAGATCCTCCTCGCCGCGGACCTTGTTCGCCACGACCACGACCCGGGAGACGGGCGACGCGATCTCGAGCGCCCGCCGCGCCGTCTCGAGCGACTTCACCGACGGCTCCGTGAGCACGAGCACAACGTCCACCTGATCCTTCTCCAGGCGCAGAAGCGTGCCCACACCCGCCTCCAGATCGCAGACGACGAAGCTTCCCTCGCGTTCCAGCTCCCCGAGCAACTGCTCAGGCGTGAAGCCACATCAGGTTCAGCCGGGGTTCGGCCGTTCGATCCGCGTGCAGACGACGAGTCGGACCCCATCGGGTGCGTCGGTGCCGAAGACGTCGACCAGCCCTTCGGCGGTCGTCTGGTGCTCGACCGCACCGTCGTCGAGCGCCTGGCGGATCGCGACGAGCAGATCCGTGCGCTCCGGACCCACGCCGAGCGAGACGCCCAGCATCGGGTTCGTGTCGGCGTCGAGAGCGAGGACGTCGCGGCCGTCGCGCGCGAGCGCGCGGGCGAGCGTTCCGGCGAGTGTCGTCTTCCCGACTCCGCCCTTACCTGCAACCGCGATCTTCATCGGCGTGAGGCTAGCCGTTCGCCGAGGGCCGCAATCGCACGCACGGCGGCGCTCCCTGGCGCATGGTCGATCGGCGCTTGGCCTCGGCGGTCGGCCTGCGTGATCTCCTCGTCCGCGGGGAGCGTCGCGAAGGTCGACTCGCCGACCATCTGCGCGACGCGCTCGGCGTCCACAGCCGAGCGCACCTTCGTGGCCACCAGGATCGCATCCCGCTCCTTCGTCCGGACGATGCGCAGGATCCGGCGCGCGGTCAGCGCCGACTGCCACGTCGGCTCGGCGAGCACGACGATCGTCTGCGCGTACTCGGCCCAGTCGTACGCGGACTGGCGCGGGCCCGCCGAGAGGTCGCCGACCAGCGTCCAGTCGCGGAAAGCCGGTGCGTCACCGATCCGCCGACTGACCTCGCGAAAGCCCTGCGCCGTACCCGGCACCGGGCTGCCACCGCCCGGCGGCACCTTCACCGCCTGCAGCAGGCGCACGCCGTCCGGCGCGATCACGGCATAGCGCTGCACGGCGCGCACCGGTCCTATGCCCGGGCGAAGACGCCAGCGTCCGTCGGGGCCGCGCCCGACGGCGTCCGCGAGCGGCGCGTCGGGCGACTCGACGCCGAGGCTCAGCGCAAGTCCCGGCATCGGGTCGGAGTCGAGCGCCAGGACGTCCTCGCCGGCACGTGCCCTCAGTCGTGCGAGCGTCCCCACGAAGACGGACTTGCCGACGCCGCCTTTTCCTGCGACCGCGATCCTCACGGCGGCGCGATCCGGGGCATCATCGACAGGACCCTCTGGGGCCTAGCCGCGTCGTAGCCGTGCGGGTTGCGCGGGCTTCGGGATGGCGACGAACTCGCCGTACCGGCTCAGGAAGATGTCGAGCGTCTCGCGCGTGTCCGCGAGCGCAGTCGCGTGGTGGTGGAGCTCCTCCATGCCGGCGCGCGTGAGCTGGTAGATGCGGCGGTCGGGGCCGTTCTCCGATTTCTCCCAGCCTGATTGCACGAGCCCGTCGCGCTCGAGTGCCCGCAGCGCACGGTAGAGCCC
>JACCZA010000098.1 GCA_013696185.1 Actinomycetota bacterium | reverse complement strand
CGACCGCGTCCTCGTACGGCGGCGCGGTCTACCAGGGGCTCCTCGTCGGGGCCTCGTCCGGCGGGCGCGTCGTGAAGCCGCTGGCGGCGCAGTGGCCCGATGCGAAGGGCCGGTTCCGGCTCGTGCTCCCGGTCTCGGTGCGCGGGAAGACGGTGCGGCTCTGGCAGAGCAGCTTCCAGGCGTTTGCCTCGTTCCCCTCCTCGCCGGGAGGCGCCGTCGACCTGCGCACGTGGCCCACCGGCCTCTCGCCACGCGTCTCGACGGCAACGGCGAGCGTGCGGCTCCCGGGTAGGCCCGGAGCGGGAGAGCGGCTTCGACCCCCGTCGCTACTCCACCCGGAACAGCGGCTCGCCGAGCGCCGACTCGTCGATCTCGATCCCAAGGCCGGGGCCGGCCGGAAGTCGCGCGACGCCTTGCTCGGCCCTCGGCGCGCCGACGGCGATCCGCTCGGCGACCATCTCCGAGGGCAGGTAGCCGCCGAGGAGGAACTTCGGCTCGGTCGAGCACGCCACGTGCGTGGCCGCGGTGCTGACGATGTCGCCACCACCGGAGTCCTCGACCGTCAGCGGCAACCCGAGCGCGACCGCGACGTCCCGGGCCCGCCGCGTGGGCGTGATGCCGCCGACGTTCGCGAGCTTCAGCCGGACGGCGTCGAGCGCGTCGCTCGCGTGCGCCTCGACGATCTCGCGCGCTCCCGTCAGCACCTCGTCGAGGACGAACGGGCGCCGAGACGACCGCCGTACACGGGCGCACTCCGCGACCGACGCGCACGGCTGCTCGACGTAGACGTCCAGGTGGTCGATCGCCGCGACCACGCGGACGGCGTCCGCCTGCGACCAGTAGCCGTTCGCGTCGACGATGATCCGGTCGACGCCCGCGAGTGCCTCGACGCAGGCCTCGATCCGGTCGACGTCCGCGCGCCACGAGCTCGTGCCGACCTTGACCTGAACCTGCCGGAAACCGGCGGCGAGCGCGTCGGAGCAGCGCTCCCGCGTCTCGTCGAGCGACGAGATCCCGATCCCGGTGTAGAGCTGGAGCTCCTCCTGCCGGGCGCCGCCGAGCAGATCGGCGACGCGGCGGCCGGTCGCCTTGCCGAAGAGGTCCCAGCAGGCGATGTCGAGCGCCGACTTCGCGTACGCGTAACCGCGGATCGCCGCCTCCATCCGCGCGTGGACGGCCTCCACCCGGCACGGGTCGGCGCCGAGGACGGCCCGGGCGAGCGGCTCGAGGACGGCGCGCGTGCTCGGCCCGAAGCCGGGCAGGAAGCTCGGCGTGAAGACGCACTGCTCGCCCCAGCCGACGAGGCCGTCGCCGGTCTCGACGCGCACGATCGTCCCGTCCTGCTCGCTCGCGCGACGGCCGCCCGAGAGCGCGAACGACGGGCCGACGTGGTGGTAGCGGACGGCGTAGACGTCGACCCGCCCGATCGTGCCCGTGGCCGCCATCCGGGTACTATCTGCCCCCGGTGACCGAAGCAGTCGTTCTCTACACGCTGAACACGGACGCACGGACTCCCACCTGACAGGAGTGCTGCCGCGTGAGGGAGTTTCTCTCCGGAAACGACGTCCCGTTCGAGGATCGGAACATTCGGGGCAGCGAGGCAGCGCGCGCCGAGCTCGCCGAGCGGACGAACGAGCTCGTGGTGCCGCAGCTCTTCTGGGGCTCTCGCCACGTCGTGGGCTTCGACCCGGAGGCGCTGACGGAGGTCGTCCAGGCCTACCGCGCGAGCACCGCCTGACCGAGCCGCCCGGCAACTCGCTCGCCGCGCACCAGGAAGAGCGCGTGGCCGAGGCCGGGGCAGACCTCGCCGACGGCCTGCGCGCGCTGCTCGCCCGGATCGCGGAGGAGCTCGACTTCAACGACGCGAAGGGCACCGCGCCTTACCGCCTCGGGATGCACGACGGGCTGCGCTTCGCCGAGGACGCGGTCGTCGACCTGCTCCGCCGCCACGGCCACGAGGCCGAGGCGGCGGAGCGGCAGATCGACACCTAGTAGTTGCTCCGCTAGCGGTTGACCACCGACGTGCGCGGGTGCTCGTTCAGGTAGCGCCCGCCACCCTCGGCGCAGACGACGACGTCCTCGATCCGGACGGCGAGCGTGTCGTCCCAGAGGATCGACGGCTCGTCGGTGAAGGTCATCCCCGCCTCGAGCGGGGTCGTGTCCTCCTCCGAGATGAACGGCCACTCGTGCACGTCGACGCCGATCCCGTGGCCCATGCGGTGCCTGAAGGTCTCACCGAGGCCGGCCTCCTCGATCGGGCCGCGGCAGGCGGCGTTGACCTCCGACGCGAGAGCGCCCGGAACCGCGGCTGCGCGGCCGGCCTCCTGCGCGGCGAGCATGATCGCATAGCAACGCTCGTACTCCGGGTGCGGCTCGCCGGCCACGACCGTGCGGCCGAAGTCGGAGCAGTAGCCTTGCCACACGGCGCCGAAGTCGAACATCACCGGCTCTCCCTCGGCGATCGGCTCGAGCCCGCTCGCATTCTGCGAGTCGTGGCGGTGCTGCCCGTAGGAGAAGATGTGGGTCGGGAAGGACGGCACCCGTGAGCCGAGCGCGCGGAGCTGGTGCTCGACCTCCTCCTGCAGGTCGACCATCGTCACGCCGGGCTCGACCTTGCCGGCGGTGGCGGCCATCGTCCCGTCGGCGATCGAGGCGGCATGGGTCATCAGCTCGAGCTCGCGCTCGCTCTTGATCCGGCGCAGCTCGTTCACGATCGGCGAGCCGTTGACGAGCTCCGCGCCCTCTGCCGCCTTGCCGAGCTCGATCACCGCCTCGCCCCAGGTGCGCGCGCCGACCGCGACGCGCTTCAGGTCGCCGAGCGAGTCGACAGCCTTGCGGAAGAGCGCCCGGCCGTCGTCGGTCTCGCGCACGGTCACGACCTCGCCGATGTCGCGACCCCAGAGGTGGAAGGTCACGAACATCCGCGGCAGCACGTAGACGGGCTCGCGGTCGGGGGCGATCAGGGCGCCGGTGACCCAGCCGTGCGCGTAGTGGACGTTGCCGAAGCTGGGGATGTCCCGCTCCAGGCCGGTGAGGTACTCGAGATCGGAGGACGGCGGCACGAAGATCGCGTCGATCCCCTGCTCGCGCAGCTTCTCCCCGAGGCGGGTGCGGCGCTCCGCGTACTCCTGCTCGGAGATGCCGGTGTCGGTCGTGACGGTCATCTGACTCCTTCATGGATCGTCGTGGGTTCGCGCACGGGCCCGAGCGGGTCGCGCAGGAAGCAGGCCGAGGCCCGGCCGGCGCCGAGCTCGTAGAGCGGCGGCACCTCCGTCGGGCAGCGGTCGAAGACGTGGGGGCAGCGGGGGTGGAAGCGGCAGCCAGGGGGTGGGCTCGCCGGGTCGGGCACCTCTCCCGGCAGCGCCTCCGGCAGCGTCCCGGAGCCGTCCGCGTGCGGGATCGCCGCGATCAGCGCCTCCGTGTACGGATGCTGCGGCGCCGCCCAGACCTCGCGGGTCGGGCCCTCCTCGACGATCTGACCGAGGTACATGACGAAGACGCGATCTGCGATGTGCCGCACGATCGCGAGGTCGTGGGAGATCAGGAGGAGGGCGAGGTCGAGCTCCCGGGCGAGCCCGACGAGCAGGTTCGCGACCTGGGCCTGCGCCGAGGCGTCGAGCGAGGAGAGCGGCTCGTCGAGCACGATCACCGAGGGGTCGACCGAGAGCGCTCTCGCGATCGCCACGCGCTGCCGCTGGCCGCCGCTGAACTGGTGCGGGAACCGGCCCGCCGCGCTCGAGGGCAGCCCGACCTGCTCGAGCAGCTCGCCCACGCTGCGGCGCCGCGCGCCCCGCTCTCCGCCGCCGCCGAGCCGGAGCCCGTCGCCGATCTGCGAGCCGATCGTGCGGCGCGGGTTCAGCGACGAGTACGGGTTCTGGAAGACCATCTGCAGCCGTGTCTCGTGCCGCGGCCGGGCGCCGCGACCGAGCGGCGAGAGCGCCGTTCCGTCGAAGACGATCTCCCCGGCCGCCGGCTCGACGAGGCCGACGACCGCCCGAGCCAGCGAGGACTTGCCGCAGCCGGACTCGCCCACGAGCCCCGCGATCTTGCCGCGCTCGAGCGAGAGGCTCGCCCCGACGACGGCGCGGACCTCCACGCCCTGGCGCCGGTAGGCGACCTCCAGATCGTGCACCTCGAGCAGGCTCATGGCCCGGGTGCGAAGGGGTCGACGTGGCAGGCGAGCAGCCGCCGCTCGCCCACGGGGCGGAGCAGGGGCACCTGCTCCAGCGAGGCTTCGGTCGCGTATGCACACCGCGGGTGGAAGGCGCAGCCCGGGGGTCGGTTGCGCGGACTCGGCGGCAGCCCCCGGATCGCTTGCAGCTCCCCGCGGCCCTCGGCCTCGGGGTGGGGGAGCGCATCGAGCAAGGCACGGGTGTACGGGTGGCGGGGGGCCGAGAGGAGCTCGGGGGGCGGGCCCGACTCGACGATCCGGCCCGCGTAGAACACCGACACGTGGTCGGCGATCGAGCTCATCACGCCGAGGTCGTGGGTGATCAGGATCACCGAGAGCCCGCTCTCGCGCCGGAGGCGGTCGAGGAGGCGGAGGATGCCCGCCTGCACGGTCACGTCGAGGGCCGTGGTCGGCTCGTCGGCGATCAGGAGCTTCGGCCGCGTCGCGAGCGCGCCCGCGATCGCCACGCGCTGCCGCATCCCGCCCGAGAACTGGTGCGGGAAGGCCTCGAGCGCGCGCTTCGGATCGGGGATCCTGACCTCCGCGAGGAGCTCGGACGCGCGCGCCAGCGCCGCCCTGCGCGAGAGGCCCTCGTGGATGCGCACGTGCTCGGAGAGCTGCCGGCCGATCGTCATCATCGGGTGCAGCGAGGTGAGCGGGTCCTGGAAGACCATCGCGAGCTCGCGCCCGCGTACGCGCCGCAGCGCGCGTCCCGAGAGGCGGAGCAGGTCGCGGCCGCCGTAGAGGGCGCGGCCGCTCGTCGTGGCGCCCCGGGGCAGGAGCCGCAGGAGCGCGAGCACCGAGATCGTCTTGCCGCTGCCGCTCTCGCCGGCGACGCCGAAGACCTGGCCGGGCTCGACCGCGTAGTCGACGCCGTCGACGATCGTGACCTCGCCTCCCTCCGTGCGGATCTTGACCCGCAGGCCCTCGACCTCGAGGAGCGTCATTCGCCCTCCCCGCCCGCGCGCCAGGAGGACTGCGGGTCGAGGATGTCGCGCAGGCTGTCCCCGAGGAAGTTGAAGGCGAGGACGACCGTGAAGATCGCGAGGCCGGGAAAGGTCCCGATCCACCAGAACTGGAAGTACTGGATGCCCTCCGCGACGCCTGCGCCCCACTCCGGCTGGGGCGGCTGCGCCCCGAGGCCGAGGAACGAGAGGCCCGAGAGGAGGAGCACCGCGTTGCCGAGGTCGAGCGTCGCGAGCACGAGCACCGGCCCGGCCACGTTCGGGAGCACGTCGCGCACGAGCGCCCGTCGCGCCGACGCGCCGAGGAGGCGGGTCGCGGTGACGTACTCGGTCTGGCCGATCGAGAGGACGAGCCCGCGCACGACCCGCGCGTACGCGGGCCAGCTGACCACGACGAGGGCGAGCACGGCGTTCCTGATGCTCGGGCCGAGCACCGCCGTCACGACCATCGCGAGAATGATCGCCGGAAACGCGAAGACGAGGTCGGCTCCGCGCATGACGATGCTGTCGATCAGGCCGCCGAAGTAGCCGGCGATCGCGCCGAGGGTGGCGCCGACGAAGAGCGCGAGCCCGACGAGGAGCAGGGCGAGGGGGATCGAGAGCCTCGCTCCGAAGAGGACGCGGGAGAGGACGTCGCGCCCGAGCTCGTCCGTGCCGAACAGGTGGTCGCTGCCGGGAGGAGTGAGAGGCGCCGCGTTCTGCCCGAGCGGATCGTCGGGCGCGAGCACGGGCGCGAGGATCGCGACGACGATCCAGGTCGCGGCGAGCACGATCCCGATCACGGCGAGCGGCTGGCGCCATGCCGAGGCGATCCGCGGCCGGCGGAACCGGTAGCGGGCGATGGGCGCCGGCGTCGGGGTCGGCAGCTGGGCGGTGCTCACGCGCGCCCTTCGACTCGTCTCACGCGACGCGGATCCGCGGGTCGATGACCCCGTAGAGGACGTCGACGATGAAGTTGACGACGATGTAGACGACGGCGACGAAGAGGCTGACGCCCATGATCGCCGGGAGGTCGAGCGTGGTCGCGCTCCTGTAGGCGTACTGGCCGATCCCCGGCCAGGCGAAGATGTTCTCGACGAGGACGGCGCCCGTCATCACGTTCGCGAAGGCGAGCCCGATCACGGTGATCACCGCCGGGAGCGCCGCGCGGAGGACGTGCCGGAGCACGACCCGCCGCTCCGGGATCCCCTTCGCGCGCGCGGCGCGGATGTAGTCGTGGTTGACGACCTCGAGCACCGCGGTGCGCGTGTAGCGGGTCAGGAGCCCGATGTTGTAGAGGGCGAGCACGACCGCGGGCAGGACGAGGTGGCGCGCGGCGTCGGCCGCGGTCGCCCACTCGCCCTGCAGCAGCGCGTCGATCGTGAAGAAGCCGGTGCGGTGCCTCGGCTCGCTGAACTGGGGGTCGAGGCGGCCGGTGCCGGGCAGCCACGCGAGCCGGAAGAAGAAGACGTAGAGCGCGACGAGCGCGAGCCAGAAGGTCGGCATCGAGACGCCCGTCAGCGAGAGGACCCGGAGCAGGTGGTCGGTCAGCCGGTTCTGCCGGATCGCCGCCAGGATCCCGAGGCCGACCCCGACGACGACGGCGATCAGGATCGAGAGGAGCGCGAGCTCCGCGGTCGCGGGGATGAACGTGCCGAGCTCCTGGGTGACGGGGAGCCGGGCCTGCTGCGACTCGCCGAGGTCGGCGTGCGCGAGGCGCCAGACGTAGATCCCGTACTGCTCCGGCAGCGACTTGTCGAGGCCGTAGCGCTCGCGGAACGAGGCGACGGCGGCAGGGTCCTCGATCGCCCGCTGGCCGAGATTCGCGGCCGCGGGGTCGCCGGGGACGAGGTTCGTGAGCAGGAAGGCGACGAGCGTGATCCCGAGCCCCAGGAAGACGAGGGCGACGAAGCGCCGCGCCAGGAAGCGGAGGAAGACCCGGGGCGGCCGCGTGCGCGACCGCCCCGGGAGCACCGCCGTCAAGAGGCTACTTCGAGCCAATTGTCGACAGGTCGATCTGGAACTGGGCGTTGTAGACGACGCCCGTCAGGTTCTTCGACGCGGCGACGACCTGCCCCGGCTGGAAGAGCGGGAAGAACGGGCCCCGCTGGTTCAGCTGCGTCTGGAGCTGCTTGAACAGCTTGCCCCGGACCGCGGGATCCGCCGTCGAGCCGGCCTTGCGGCCGAGGGCCTCGAGCGTCGCATCTGAGCCTGCGGCCCAGCCGGCGCGGAGCCCGACGAGCTGCCCCGGCAGGAAGACGAGGTAGTCGTTCGGGTCCGGATAGTCGGGCCCCCAGAGCCAGAGACCGAGCTGCTCCGTGCCCGCGCGGTAGTTCGCGAGGGAGGTGGCGATCGGCTTGCCCACGAGGTTGGCCTTGATCCCGACCTTCGCGAGGTCGGCCTGGACCTTCTGCGCGATCACGCCGAAGGAGAGGCCGCTCGAGGTGAAGTCGCTCGGGAACTCGAGCTCGACCTCCGGGTCCTTGAGCCCGGAGGCGGCGAGCTCGGCCTTCGCCTTGGCGAGGTTCTGCTCGATCGCAGCGCTGTCCCCGAGTGCTCCGAGGAACTGCGACGGGACGACTCCCGCCGCGCGCCCGGAGCCCTTGCCCGCCAGCCGCACCGAGCCGCTGTAGTCGAGCCCGTAGCGGATCGCGTTCTGGAACCGCTTGTTCGAGGTGATCTCCGAGATCTTCGGATTCGAGTTCGCGAACAGGAACCAGATGTTCGGGCCCGCGACCGCCTGCACGTTCACGTTCTTGTTCCCGAAGAGCGGCTTCGCCTGGTCGGGCGAGAGGTCGATCGAGATCTCGTTCGTTCCCCGCTGGACGCTCAGGAGCTGCGCCGGGGCGAGGACGTTCCGCATCACCACGTTCGCGAACTTCGGCTTGCGGCGGCCCGTGTAGCGCGGATTCGCCGTCAGCTCGACCCGCGAGGTCGTGTTGAAGGACTTGAGCACGTACGGGCCGGTTCCGGCGGACGTCCTGTTCAGGAACGCCTCCGCCTTGTCGGTCTTGTCGGCGCCGACCGCGTCGGTACCGCCGTTCGCCTTCACGACCTTCGAGTTGACGATCCCGAGCGACGCGTTCGCGACGATCGCGGGGAGCGCTGGATTCGGCGTCTTCGACTTGAGGACGACCGTGTAGTTGCCCTTCGCCCCGATCGAGGTGACGCCGCCGAGCAGGAACGACGGGTTGCCCTTCAGGTTGATCAGCCGCCGGTAGGAGAAGACGACGTCCTTCGCCGTCAGCGGCGTCCCGTCGGAGAAGCGGACGTCCTTGCGGAGCGTGAACGTGTAGGTCTTCGCGTCCTTCGACGCCTTGTACCCGGTCGCGATGGACGGCCGCGGAGTCGCGACGTCCGAGCCCCGGAACTCGAGGAGCGTGTCGTAGAGGACGTGGGCCACGATCCCGCCCGTGACCTCGAACTGCCGCTGCGGGTCTGCCGTCTTCAAGTCGAACGACTTGTCGACGACGAGGGTTCCCGCCGCGGCCCTGCTCGAGTCGGCCGCCGCGGTCGCGGCGGCGACGACGACGGCCAGGAGGGCTGCCGCCGCGAGCAGAGCCTTCCATGCCTTCGATCGAGTGCGCATGCGCTTCCTTTCTGTCGAGGTGTCGGAGGAGGTAGATCGGGTCGTGCTCATGCCGTCGCGCCGTCGGCCGAGCGCCGGGGGACGAAGAGGCCGCTTCCGCGGCGCGCGCGCTCGAGCGCGATCAGCGCCTCGTCACGCCCGGCCACGCGCTCGTCCCAGTGCCCGGGCGGGTTGCGCTCGCGCAGCTCGGCGGCGACGCGCTCGACGAGCTCCGGGGTCCAGGGATCGTGCTGGCCGCGCTCCGCGCCCATGCGGGCGTAGGCGGGACCGAGCTTCTCGGCGTGGGCCTCGATCCCGCCTCGGGTGTTCAGCTCGGCGGTCTCGAAGGGGCCGAGCACGGCCCAGCGCCGGCCGAGCCCGTCGCGGACGACGCGATCGACGTCCTCGACCGAGGCGACGCCGTCCCGCACGAGGCAGTAGGCCTCCCGCAGCAGGGCGCCCTGGAGCCGGTTGAAGACGAAGCCCTCGAGCTCGCGGCGGACGACGACGGGCGACATCCCCACCCCCTCGAAGAGGGCCCGTGTGCGCTCGACGACGTCCGCGTCGGTGAACGGGGCCGGGACGAGCTCCACCACGGGAAGGAGGTAGGGCGGGTTGCCGGGGTGGGCGACGAGGCAGCGCGCGCGGCCGGGCAGGTGGGCGGCGATCTCGCCGGCGGTCAGGGCCGAGGAGGAGGTCGCGAGGACGGCGTCCGCCGGCGCGAGCCCGTCGAGCTCCGCGAAGAGGGAGCGCTTCAGCTCGAGCGACTCGGGTGCGCACTCCTGCACGTGCGTCGCGCCCTCGAGTGCCTCAGCGAGCGTGCCGGCGAAGCGGACGCGCGCGGCCACGGCGCCCGGCTCCTCGTCGAGGAGGCCGCCGGCCGCGAGGCTCCCGAGTCTGCGCTCGAGCTCGGGCGCCGCGGCGCGCAGGCGCTCGGGATCCGGGTCGTGAGCCGCGACGGACACGCCCGCGCGCGCGAAGACGACGGCCCAGCCGACCCCGATCGTGCCCGCTCCGACGATCGCGATTCTCATGCGCCCGCCGGCGCCCGGGCGTTGCGGTCGATCGCGGCAGCGGTCTCGAGGAGCTTCGGCAGGAGCTGCGCGCGGACGGCCTCGAGGCTCCACCGGCTCGCGTGCACCGAGACGTTGATGGCGGCGACGACACGCCCGGAGGCGTCCCGGATCGGGGCCGCCAGCGAGCGCACGCCCTCCTCGAGCTCCTGGTCGACCATCGCCCAGCCCTGCTTGCGCACGCGCTCGATCTCCGTCGACAGCCGCTCCGGGGTGGAGATCGTGCGCGGGGTGATCGAGGGGAGCTCGGTCGTCGCGAGATACGCGCTGAGCCACTCGTCGCTCTGGCCGGCGAGGAGCACCCGGCCGAGGGAGGTTGCGAAGGCGGGAAAGCGCGTGCCCACGCTGATCGAGACGGACATGATCCGCTTCGCCGGTACCCGGGCGACGTAGACGATCTGGTCCTCGTCGAGGACGCAGAGCGAGGACGACTCCCGGATCTCGGAGACCAGGTCGCGCAGGTGGGGGAGAGCGATCTCGGGCAGGGTCAGGCTGGAGAGGTAGGCGTGGCCGAGCTCGAGCACGCGAGGGGTGAGCGTGAAGCGGCGGTCCTCGACCCGCATGTAGCCGAGCTCGACGAGGGTGAGCAGGAACCGGCGGGCAGCCGCACGCGCGAGCCCGGTCGCCCGGGCGACCTCGCTCAGCGTCAGCGAGGGGTTCTCGGCGTCGAAGGCGCGGATCACGGCGAGCCCGCGCTGGAGCGACTGGACGAAGTCGGGCTCGCGCGCCTCGGCGACGGCCGGGGCGATCTCGCCGGCGGTCCCGGTCACGAGCCCCCCGCCTTCGTCTCCTCGAGCCTGCGCAGCGTCGCGAGCTCGAGCGGGGACGGCGCCGGGGTGCGCACGATCTCCGGCGCCACGGCGAGCTCCCAGCCCGTGACCGCCCGCGCGTCCTCGACGGTCACCCCGGGGTGGAGCTGGGTGAGGACGAGCTCGCGGCTCACCGGGTCCGGCTCGAGGATCCCGAGATCCGTGATCACCGACTTCGGCCCGGAGCCGCTGAAGCCATAGCCCTCGCGGTC
>JACCZA010000095.1 GCA_013696185.1 Actinomycetota bacterium | reverse complement strand
CGTGCGTGAGGCGGAGAAGGAGGGATTCGAACCCTCGAAGGAGGTAGTTACCCCCTTAACGCCTTAGCAGGGCGCCGCCTTCAGCCACTCGGCCACTTCTCCGGACGCGGGGATCGTAGCGACTCGGCCGAAGCCTCCGGCTCGCGCCTCGCCGCACGCCCTGGAGACGGGCCGCCTGCACCGATAGAAAAGCCCGCCGGAGGCGGGCTTTTCAATGCCGGTGGGGTGAGGGGGAGAACCGGCACCTGTTATATCGAACCGCTCGCCGATCGCCTGACCCCTCGAACGAGGGAATCGGCTCCCGCCGAGGTTTCGCCTCAGTCGTGCACGCGCGCGATCAGCTCCTTGCGGCGCATCACCTTGACCGCGGCGCCACCGAGGCGAACGTCGAAGCCCGCTCCCTTGGGGAACAGCACCTTGTCGCCCGGCTCGACGCCTCCGGCCTCGGCGCCGACGGCGGTGACGATGCCGGTGCGGCAGCCTGCCTCGTCGCTCGCGGGGATGATCAAACCGGTGCGCGTCTCGGTCTCCTCGTCGGTCGGCTCGACCACGACGTGATCGTCGAGGGGCTCGAGCGAGAGGTCGATCCGGCGGGGCTCCTCCAGCATGGCGGCAGGATACTCACGGCCCTGCCTGATCCCCGCGCGGCGACGGGGTAGCGTTCCCCCACGATGGCCGCGCCCTTCGTGGAGCTCGAGGTCGGGCCGCGCACCGTGCGCGTGACGAATCCCGACAAGGTCTTCTTCTCGGCCCGCGGCGAGACGAAGCTCGACCTCGTCAACTACTACGTCACGGTCGGGGAGGGAGTCGTCCGCGCGCTCTACGAGCGGCCGACGCAGCTCAAGCGCCACCCCGACGGGGCCGAGGGCGAGGCGATCTACCAGAAGCGGGTGCCGCAGCACCGGCCCGACTGGATCGAGACCGCGCGCGTGCGCTTCCCCTCGGGCCGTCACGCCGACGAGCTCTGCGTCACCGAGGTGGCCCACGTGGCGTGGGCCGCGAACCTCGGCACGATCGACTTCCACCCGTGGCCCTCGCGCAGAGCCGACGTCGACCGTCCCGACGAGCTGCGCATCGACATCGACCCGCAGCCGGGCACGACCTTCGCAGACGCGAAGCAGGTCGCCGGGATCGTGCGCGAGGTGCTCGACGAGCTCGGCTTCGTCGCGTGGCCGAAGACCTCGGGGAACCGCGGCATTCACGTCGCCTGCCGGATCGAGCCGCTCTGGCAGTTTCCCGAGGTCCGTCGCTGCGCGCTCGCCTTCGCACGCGAGGTCGAGCGGCGCAGGCCGGAGCTCGTGACGACCGCCTGGTGGAAGGAGGAGCGCGGCGAGCGCGTCTTCATCGACTACAACCAGAACGCGCGCGATCGCACGATCGCCTCGGCCTACTCGGTCCGCGCGCGGCCCGATGCGACGGTCTCGGCCCCGGTCGCCTGGGACGAGCTCCCAGACGTCGAGACCGAGGACTTCACGATGGCGACGATGCCGGCGCGCTTCGCCGCCGGCGGCGATCTCCACGCGAGGATCGACGAGACGACGTGCGACCTCAGGGCACTGCTCGAGTGGGTCGAGCGGGACGAGGCGAAGGGCATCGGGGAGGCGCCGTACCCGCCGCACTTCCCGAAAGCTGCGGGCGAGCCCTCTCGCGTGCAGCCTTCGCGCGCGCGTCGAACCGAGGACTGACGACCGGGGCTCGGCGCTGTGTCAGGAGCCCTGCAGGAGCGAGTCCACCGTCGGGTCGTCGGCACGCCGCGGCGGCCGCACCTCGCGCCAGGTGCACTGCTCGGGGTCCTTGTCCGGCCGGAAGCGGAGGAACCGCGTGCCGTGGCGGAACCGGTTGCCCTGGATCTTGTCGTAGCGCACCTCGCAGACGAGCTCAGGGCGCACTGCCGACTCCTCGAGCTCGTTCGTGCCCCAGCGGTTCGGCTCCGAGAAGCGGCGGTCGGGCGCGTTCTCGAGCAGCGGGAGGACGAGAGCGGCGATCTCCGCGTGCCTGCGCGCCCCGACGGCCGCTGACCCGACGTAGTCGAGCCTGCCCTCCTCGTCGTAGAGGCCGAGCAGGAGCGTCGCGATCGTCTCGCCGCGCCAGCGGACGCCCGCGACGACGCAGTCGGCTGTCTTGTGCTGCTTCACCTTGACGACCCCGTCCCGGGAGCCGGCGAGGTACGGCAGGCCGAGCCGCTTCGCGACGATGCCGTCGAGCCCGGCCGACTCGAGGGTCGCGAGCCAGCGCTCGGCCTCCTCCGCGTCTCCCGAGACGGGGGAGAGCGTGAAGCCGTCGCCGCGGCGCTCGAGCTCCGCCCGCCGCTGCTCGAGCGTCTCGCGCCAGACGGGCTCGCCGTCCCAGAGCAGCAGGTCGAAGGTGACGAAGTCGGCGGGGATCTCCGCCGACAGCCTGCGGATGCGGCTCTCGGCGGGGTGCAGGCGCGTCTGCATGGAGTCGAAGTCGAGCACGCCGTCGCGCGCGATCACGATCTCGCCGTCGAGCGCCGAGTGCGGCGGCAGCAGCTCGCCGAGGCGCCGCAGCTCGGGGAAGTAGCGCAGCAGCGGCCGGCCGTTTCGGCTCCAGAGCGCCAGCTCGCCGCCGTCGTTCTCGAGGATGCCGCGGAAGCCGTCCCACTTCGGCTCGTAGCGCCAGCCGCCGTCGCGGGGCAGCGCGTCGACGAGCTGGGCCTCCATCGGCGGAAAGGGGACGTTTGGGCCGGGCACCGCAGCGGAAAGGCTAGTCGGCGTGGAGACGCTGGACGGCATGTGGAACGTGGAGCGGGTCAGCGGCGTGATGCCCCCGCTCCTCGGCATCCGCAAGCGCATCGAAGGTGCACGCGGAGAGACCGCGCTCGGCGCGCTCCCCGGCGTGCCCTTCCGCGTGCAGGGGCTCGAGCTGCACTACGAGCCGCCCCTCTCGGGCTTCGTCGATCGCCTCGAGCCGCACGGCGAGGGCTACAGCGGCCGCGCGTTCTTCCGCGGTCGCGAGTACGGCACGTTCACGCTCAGGCGTCGGGAGGTCGCCGGCTCCGCGGTCGAGAGCCGGCTCGTCAAGCACCTCGACGAGGCCTTCGCCCTCGAGCAGAACGTGCGCACGATGCTCGACGGCATGATCCGCACGACGGACGATCCGGGGCTGCGCGAGGCGTTCGAGCAGCACCGCGAGGAGACGAGGCGCCATGCCGACCTGATGCGCGGGCGCCTGGAGGCCCACGGCGCCAAGCCCTCCCTCGTGCGCGAGGCCGGGGGCATCCTCGGCGCGCTCACGAAGCTCCCGCTCGACCTCGTCCGAGGCGATCGGGCCGCCCGGAACGCACGCGATGCCTACGTCACCGAGCATCTGGAGATCGCAGGCTACGAGCTCCTCGAGCGGATCGCCCGGCGCGCGGAGGACGACGAGACGGTCGAGGCCTGCCGCTCGATCAGGCACGAGGAGCAGGCGATGGCCGAGCGCATCGCGGCCAGCTGGGACGCCGTCGCCGGCTGAGCCGGCAGCGGCCGGCTCGGCCTACTGCAGCCAGGGCGCGAGGAAGCGCTCGATGTCGCGGCAGCCCTTGGGCCGCTCGAGTCGGCCGCGCACCTTCTTCCCCTCGACGACGACGAGCGTCGGCACGGCGTCGACCTGAAAACGCTCGACGAGGTCGGGCCGCTTCTCCTCGTCGACGCGATAGACCTGGAACGTGACGTGGTTGCGGCGGCGCTGCAGGACCTGCGCCAGAAACCCCTCGACCCGGCGACAGTGCCCCGACAGGGAGGAGTGGAAGAACACGAGCCCCGGTTTCGTGGCGGGGTCGATCGGGCCAGCGGACACAAGCACCTCCGGTGCGGTTGTCGTCTCTCGGGGGGGCGGGGGCCTGGCCCGTTCGAGACGTCCTGCCCATCTCGTCGATTCTCCAAGCACGGCCAGCGTAAGCTCTGGGGCTTGAAGCGGGTCGCGATCACCGGGCTCGGGGCCGTCACGCCCGTCGGGAACGACGTCGACTCGACGTGGCGCGCGGTGCTCGCGGGCGAGAGCGGCGTCGACTTCATCCGCTCGTTCGACGCGGCGGCGTATCCCGTTCGCATCGCGGCGGAGGTGAAAGGCTTCGACCCGCTCTCGGTCGCCTCGCCCAAGGATGCCCGCAAGCTCGACCGCAACGTCCTGCTCGCACTCGCGGCGGCGAAGGAGGCGGTCGCCGACGCGGGACTCGACGGCGTCGATCCGGCGCGGGTCGGCGTCGTGCTCGGCTCGGCGATCGGGGGCCTGCCCGGGATCGTCCAGCAGGCCGAAGTGCTGCGCGAGCGGGGCCCCGACCGCGTTTCTCCGAACTTCCTGCCGAACGTGCTCGTCGACTCCGCCAGCGGTCAGATCGCCATCTCGCTCGGCTACCGGGGGCCAAACTACGCGGTCGTCTCCGCCTGCGCGACGGGCTCGCACGCGGTCGGGGAGGCGGCCGAGCTGATTCGTCGCGGCGCGGCGGACGCGGTGCTCGCCGGAGGCACCGAGGGGTGCATCCACCCGCTCATCCTGGCCGGGTTCTGCGCCATGCGAGGACTCGTCGCCGAGGACGAGCACCCCCCGCGCGCCTCGCGCCCCTTCGACGCCACGCGCGCGGGCTTCGTGATCGGCGAGGGCGCGGGCGTCCTCGTGCTCGAGGAGCTCGAGTCGGCGCGTGCCCGCGGCGCACGCATCCACGGCGAGGTGCTCGGCTACGGCGCCTCGAACGATGCCCACCACATGGCCCAGCCCGACCCGGAGTCGATCGGCGTGCGCGAGATGATGCGCGCGGCGCTCGAGCGGGCCGGCGTCGAGCCCGAGCGCGTCGGCTACGTGAACGCCCACGGAACCTCCACACCCCTCGGCGACGCGGCCGAGACGAAGGCGATCAAGGACGTGTTCGGCGACCACGCCTACCGCCTCGCCGTCTCCTCGACCAAGTCCATGATGGGCCACACGTTCGGCGCCGCCGGCGCGATCGAGGCGATCCTGACGACGCTCGCCGTCCGGGACGGCGTCCTGCCGCCGACGATCAACTACTCGCAGCCCGATCTCGCGTGCGACCTCGACTACGTCCCGAACGAGGCGCGCAGGACGCAGGTCGACGTGGCGCTCTCGAACGCGATGGGGCTCGGCGGGCACAACGGCTGCGTCCTGCTCGGCCGCGTCGAGTAGCGCAGCGCCGGCGACGCGTCTACGTCACGGGTGCTCGACCACGGCGGCGGTCAGCTCGCCGACGCGCTCGAGCACGACGTCAGCGGCCGCGAGCGCCTCCTCGCTCGGCGGGAAGGCCCGGTTCGGGATCGCGACGACGCGCATGCCTGCAGCCCGCGCTGCCAGCAGGCCGCTGGAGGAGTCATCCACCGCGGTGCAGGAGCGCGGGTCGACGCCGAGGAGGCGGGCCGCCTCGAGGAAGACGTCGGGCGCCGGCTTGCCGCGCCCGACCTCCTCCGAGGACACGGTCACGCGGAAGATCTGCTCCAGGGCCGTCTCCTGCACGAACGTGTCGATCAGCTCGCGGTTGGACGACGAGGCGAGCGCGAGCGGGCAGCGCGCAGCGAGGCGCTCGACCGCGGCGAGCGCGCCGTCGATCAGGGGGAGCCGCCGGCGATATCGCTCCAGCATGCGCCCCACCACCTCGGCGCTGATCTCCTCCGGCGCCTCGGCGAGGCCGAGCTCGTCGTGCATGTAGCGGGACCACTCGCGCGAGCTCATGCCCATCATGTCGGCCTGCGCGCGACCGGACCAGCGGCCGCCCCGCTCGCCCACGAGCGCCTCTCGCACCTCGTCCCAGATCTCCTCGGTGTCGAGCAGGACGCCGTCCAGGTCGAACACGACGGCTGCGAGCACGCCGATCAGACGCTCCGGTAGCCGCCGCCGACGTAGACGAGCGCAGCCCCGGGCCGGCCGAGCTCCAGGGACAGCACCTCGCCGACGAAGATCGTGTGGTCGCCCGCGTCGAGCTCGTCCCGTGTCCGGCAGGTAATCCAGGCGAGCGCGCCCTCGAGCTGCGGCTCGGACTGGGGGCTCTCGCGCAGCGAGATCCCGGACCAGAGCGCGATCGGCGGCACGCCGCTGCGTGCGAAGTGCTGGGCGACTCGCTCCTGGTCCCCGGCGAGGAGGTTGACGACGAACTGGCCGGCCTCGCGCAAGGGCTCGTGCGCGCTCGAGGACGTGCCGACCGAGACGCCGACGAGCGGGGGCTCGAGCGAGAGGGAGACGAGCGAGGCGACGGTGATGCCGAGCCGCAGTCCCCCGGCGTTCAGCGTGACGACGGCGATCCCGGGGGCGAAGCGGCGCATCGCCTCACGCAGCTCGTCCCCCGTGACCACCGCCCGATCATACGAATCGATCCGCCGGCGCCTCACGACCCTACGCGGGAGGCGTCGGCGTCGCTGGGCGACCGACGGGCGTTCGAGTTCAGTTCGACCTGCAGTTGCCTCCGATGGGGAAGAGCATGAGCTGCTCGAAGTTCGCCGTCAGGTCGAGAGTGCGGTCGTAGGGACCGCGAGCGTCTGACTGCCAGAGCAGGTCGGGCGTCACGCCGGGACCGATCACGGTCGCGCGGTAGCGCGCCCCCTTGCCCGACGGCCGGCCGCCGTGGGGGAAGAAGCCGTAGCAGAACGTGCCGGTCGGCTTCTGCGTCAGGAAGCTGTTCTCCCGCTGCCAGCCGGCGCCGTACTCGGAGCCGTAGGTGTCGACGTACAGGTTCCGGCCGAAGGTGTCGAGCGGCATG
This sequence comes from Actinomycetota bacterium, assembly GCA_013696185.1. GTDB lineage: Bacteria > Actinomycetota > Thermoleophilia > Gaiellales > Gaiellaceae > JACCZA01. The sequence continues at coordinate 4,191 of JACCZA010000095.1, read as the reverse complement.
CCCGACGGCGTCGAGCGGAAGCCGTGCACTGCCTCGCCGCGGTAGGTGAGGTTGCCGAAGAGGTGGTCGAAGCGCCGGTAGGCCCAGTCGAGCCCGATCTCGAGCTGTCCGGGCTCGCCGGTCCAGTGGGAGAGGCGGAGCTCCCAGACCGCCTGCTTTGCGCTCGGACGCAGCCCGTAGTTCGGCAGCCCTCGCTGCCAGCTCTGGAGCGCCCAGTGCGAGCCGTCGGGCGCGGTGCAGGCCGCGACCAGCCAGCCGAGCGTGGCCTCGCCGGTGTACTTGCCGCAGACGTTCGAGAACGTCTTCCAGACGTCTCGCTTGTACGTCCCGTAGCCCCCGGAGTAGTCGAGCTTGAACTTCACCTGCTTGCGGGCCTGCGTCGGCGCGATCGCGTCGACCGCGCCCCAGGCCAGCACGTGCCAGGTGCGGCCGCGTGCCCGGAAGGTGAGGAGCGCCTGGCCCTGCGCGTTCACCGCGAGCTTCACGCCCTGCGCGTTGCGGTCGATCAGCTCGGAACCGCGGGCCTCCCCCGAGAGAGCTGCGAGGGCGAGGACAGCGATGGCGAGAGCGAGTGAGCGAAACAGCATTGGTCTCCTGCGAAACGGCGTTGACCCTCTCGCAATCGGCACGGCGGGGGGGCGCGTGGAGCGTACGGTGGTCCGTTCGGGGTACCTGATTCGGGTACGCCGCCTTCCCCTCGTCGCCGTGAAGATTGGCGAGGTATTGTCGAGGAGTCGGGCGGGCGCTCATACCGTGCCGCCCCCAACGAGAGGAGCATCATGGCAGGGAAGATCGAGCAGTCGATCGAGGTCGAGGTGCCAGTCCGCACCGCTTACAACCAGTGGACGCAGTTCGAGGAGTTCCCCCAGTTCATGGAGGGCGTGGAGTCGGTGAAGCAGCTCGACGACACCCACGTGCACTGGGTCGCCGAGATCGCGGGCAAGCGCCACGAGTGGGATGCGGAGATCACGGAGCAGAATCCCGACGAGCGCGTGGCCTGGAAGGCGACCGACGGCAAGATGAACGCCGGCGTTGTCACGTTCCACCGGCTGGGCGAGTCGAAGACGAAGCTGATGGTGCAGATGGACTACGAGCCGGAGGGCATCGTCGAGCGGGTCGGCCACCTGATCGACGCCGACGAGCGGCGCGTCAAGGGCGACCTCGAGCGGTTCAAGGAGTTGGTCGAGAGCCGCGGCACCGAGACGGGCGCGTGGCGCGGCGAGGTGGAGCAGGACGCGACGAGCTAGAGCGGCTCTCGTTCGCAGAGGTCGGGTCTCGCCGCGCACGGGGCCCGACCTCACGCCCGCGCGCAACAGCTGCGCCCCGCGCTGCCTTCGGAGAACGGTCGTACGCAGTGCATCGTGAGCACGAGAGCCGCGTCGCGTCGCGTCGGAAGTCAGTCCAGATTGGCTGGTCTGCTTCGGCCACAGGAGATCTGGCTGCGAGGAAGATGTGAGCGCAGCAGTAAGACGGGTTCCCGCGACGGTTGACTCACCTGTAGTGACGACGATGCACGAGGAGGTCGTAACGTGCGCGCTCTGCCGTGAATCCAGCTCGGTCACGGTGGTGACCAGCACGAGTAGCTTCGGCTCACCCGATCTGGATCTCCGGCCGGCCGAGCCGGAGCGCAGCTCGATCTTCGCCTGGGTGCAGCGCTGCGGCTGGTGCGGGTACTGCGCGCCCACCATCGAGGAGGGAACGGCGTACACGCACGAGATCGTCGAGAGCCCCTCCTACCGCGCGCTTCTCGTGGACGCGGACTTGCCGGACCTCGCCAGGTCTTTCCTCTGTTCGTCGCTGATCTTCGAGGAGCTCGAGGAGGAGGCTTGGGCAACGCGCAACGCGATCGAGGCCGCCTGGGTGTGTGACGACGAGAACGCGCGCGAAGCGGCCGTCCGCTGCCGGTTGCTGGCCGCCGAGCGGCTGTGCGAGTCCCAGACGGAGGGAGACGCGCTCTATGAAGACCCGTCCGTCGGTTGCGCGGTACTCGTCGACCTCCTGCGTCGTGCCGGCCACTTCGAGGACGCCGTCAAGGAGGCCGATGCTGCACTTGACTACGCGGAGGTCGAGGTCGCCGCCGTGCTCGCCTTCTCGCGGGCGCTCGCTTTCGCACGCGACTCCGGGACGTACACGGTCGAAGACGCGCTCTCGACCGGCGCGGACGATCGCGCGATCGTGGGCGCGCTCCAGCAGCTCGTCGCCTACGGCGAGCGGGGGGACTACTTCGCCAAATGCATGATTCTCAGAGCCGACGAGCCGCGGAACTACTACGTCCAGTTCGCGGTCGACGAGGGCGGTCTCTTCTGCGAGGTCGTGCACAACAAGTACCTCGCGCAGGAGCATTCGTTCACCGGCGACGACATCGCGAAGCTGCTCTTACTCGGCTTCGAAGCACCCGAGTACGAGGATCAGAACCTCTTCCGCGTCTTCCATCCGGCGAGCGAGGACGACTACGCCGCGATCGTCAGCCTCGTTCGCACCGTCGTGGCGGACTTCTTCGGCCTGCCGCGAGGCCACCCACTCCTGCTGGGCACGTCATGGGGGCTGGGGGACGATCAGAACAGCCGGTGACGTCCGTGCTCGCGCGGAACCAGCTCGGGAAAGCGCTTGAGGCCGACCCCCTCGAGCTCCCCCGTCGCGGGATGCACGGCGAAGCGCGGTAGTAGCTGCTTGAGGTAGCCGCGGCCCTGGCCGGGGCCACGCTCGGCGTTCGCGGTCATGGCCACGATCAGATCGGCGCACTGGAGTCCGATCGAGTAGTTGCTCGGGCCGAGGAAGAGCCCTTCGACGATGCGCGGCAGCTGCATGTATGGCGTGCCGTCCTTCGTCAGGTCGGAGAAGAAGCGGCGTAGGCGGCGGTCGTCCTCGCGGAAGCGGCTGTCGACGACGATCAGGCCGAGGTCGTCCTCGGCGTCGAGCAGATGGTGGAAGCGCTCGGCGAGGAACATCAGCCCGGTTGCGTAGATGTCCTCCGGGCTGCGGAAGAACTCGGGCTCGCGCTGTGGGCCGAGCTCGAGGTCGAGCAGGGTGACGTACGCGGTGAAGGGTGACGCAGCCAACGCTTTGAAGATCGCGTCTGCAAGCGCCGGCGGAACCTCACCCCTGCGGATCCCGTGCCACTTGAGCTCGCGGTCGAGTGGCCAGGCGGCCGCGGACAGCGTCTTCTGCCACATCCGACGAAGCTCGGGCCAGTCGGTGTCGCGCACTGCGATCCCGCCGAGCGCGAAGAGGCCGCCCTGGTCGATCTTGCCGCTCTCGTCGAGGAAGAGCAGGTGCACCGGCGGAGCGTAGTACGCACCGACCGGGGCTCTTACGGCGAGCTCGTGCCGTCGATCACCGGCATGCCCGGGAGAGGGCGGCGGTGACGGGTAGCGTCTCTGGCTACGCCCAGGCGCAGGCAGCGATTCATGATCTGGATCGGCCCCGCGGTAATTGGGATCATGTTCTCGTCGGCCCGCCTGGCGTCTTCCTTCTCGACTCGAAGTCCCTGAGCGGCACGGTGGCCGCCGGCGGAGACGCCCTGCGGGCGGGGCGTGTGAGCTACCCCGGCGGCATCTTTCGTTCGAGTGCGAAGCAGATCAACCAGGCACTCGAAGGTCGGCTCGGTTCGCGCGCACCTGTCGTCTATCTCCGTGGCGACCAGCTCGTGCCCTGGCTATCCGAGCTGTCCGAGAAGGTGAACGCGCCGCAGCGAGCGGCCCTCGTGGCCGCTCTTCAGGAAGTTGCAGGTCGCCGGCCGTGACGGGTGGAGCGGTGAACGCGACTTGGGATCGTTGGCCGCGATGCGTTACCGTTGCGCCGGTCGCGGGTAACGCTCGCGTGTAGTCCGTCAAGTGGGCCCGTGGGCGTGGCGCGCGGTGTCCGGCTCGGGACGACCCGCCGTGGCAGGCGGCGTACGATCGGGAGGGCGCGAGCACAGGCGCGTAGGCGCTTGCGGAGCGCGACCGGGACTCGACGAAGTTCCGGCGACGTAATGAGGGTATGCGCCAGCGCACAGCCGGTGTTCTCGCGATCGCGATCGCCGGTGTGGGTGCGATCGCCGCTGTGGCGTTCGTGGTCGGCCGCGGCGGAGCCGAAGCCGGTGAGGGGACGGCCAGTCGCGCCGACGCTTTGCGAGACCTCATCCTGTACACGATCGGAGCCTCGACCGACCCCTACCGCGCCTCCTCGCCCGACGGCTTCGGCCTCGCC
>JACCZA010000079.1 GCA_013696185.1 Actinomycetota bacterium | reverse complement strand
GGCGAGGCGAGACCGGGGCGCCGACCTCGGCCGGCGCCCCGCTCCACCGCGTACGTGATGCTCGAGCGGTCTCCCTACTTCTTGCAGACGGCGACCAGGTTGGTCGTCGCGTTGACCGGCGAGAAGTTGTAGCAACCGACGTCCTGCGACACGAACACGCGGGCGTTCGTGACGATGTACGGAGCGAGGGGTGCCTGGTTCTTCATGATGTCGATGTCCAGGTTGCCGTAGTTCGTCAACCGAGCGTTACCGGCGAGACGCGAGGCCTTCTCCATCTTCGCGTTGTACGCCGGATTGTTGAAGTACGCCTCGTTGACGTTGTTCGTGGCCTGGATCTTCTTGCCGTCGAGCAGCACGTTGATGAAGTTGTACGGATCCGGGTAGTCCGCACCCCAGCCGGAGTGGCTGATGTCGAACGGCTCACCGCGGGTTCCGACCTTGTCGTGCTGGACCGTGCGGTCGAACTGCTTGATCTCGACGTCGATCCCGATCTGCTTCAGGTTGAACTGGACGACCTGTGCGATCGCCGGGCCCGGAGCGGTGTTGAAGGCGTAGAAGACCGCCTTGCCGCCACGCGTGTTGCCCTGGGCGAGCGCCGTGGCCTGCTTCCTCGTGTTCGCGTTCTGACCCTCGAGCGGGTAGATCTTGCCGTCCTTGAATCCGGGCATGCCCGGCGGCAGGATCTGATCGGTGCGGCCGCCGCCCAGATAGCCGTGCTGACGCACGATCTGCGGACGGTCGATCGCGTAGTTCACGGCCTGACGCAGCTTCACGTTGCCCTTGAAGAGCGCCGAGTCGTTGTTGAGCGCGAGGTACCAGAACACGAGGTTCTTGCGGATGAAGAAACGGCCCTTGTTCAGACCGAACTCACGCGCGAGATCCGATGCCGCCGCGGGCGGGATGTTGCCGAGGTCGACCTCGTTGCGGCGCAGACGAAGCAGCGTTGCGTCGAGGCTGTTGCTGAACGTGTACTCGATCCGGTTCACCTGTGCCGGGCGCGCGAGGGACTTCCACGGCTCCTTCGCGCTGTTCCAGAACGGGTTGCGCACGATCACCGCGGAGCGCTGCTTGACCCACTCCTGGATGAAGTACGGGCCCGCCGACACGAGCGGTGCGTCGACGCCCTCGGGCACGATCGGCCGGTTGACCGGGATCGCCGAGAAGAACGGCATCGACATCCGGGCCAGGAAGTCCGGAGCTACCGTCTTCAGCGTGACCTCGAGGCCGTACTGGCCGACGGTGCGGTACTTCGCGACGTCGTCGAGGAACGACGAGGCCGGCGACTGCATCTTCGGGTTCAGGCCACGGGCGATCGCAGCCTGGAAGTTCGCCGCCGTGACGGGCGAGCCGTCGCTGAAGCGGAAGCCCTTCTTGATCGTGAACAGGTAGGTCTTGCCGCCGTTCGAGACGCGCGGGAAGCCTGCCGCCGCCTCGGGGCGGATCCGCGTACCGGCGGTGCCCTCGACGTCCGGGAAGCTCAGCAGCTTCAGCTGCGTGGCGTTCATGATCTGCCACGAGTGCGAGAAATACGCGAGGCTCGTGTCGATGTAGTCGAAGTCGCTCCGCGAGTCGATGCGGAGCGTCCCGCCGCGGGCGTCAGCCTTGCCCGAGGCCTGGGGCGAGCTCTCGGCCGGGCTGGCAAAGCCGGCGGCGAGGAGCAGGCCGGCTCCGACCGTTGCCATCGCAACGGAAAGCCAAAACCTCTTTTTCATGTGACTCCTTTCGGTGGCGGGCCGACGAAGGATCGCCGACCCAAGATGCAGACGCATCCTCGGGGTGTATGACGGCCGGCGCGCCGCGTTTGTTAGTTCGCTCCACGGACGTCGCGACGCCGCGGCGCCCCCACGGGCGGCAGGCTCCCTACAGCGTCGAGCGGGGGTCGAACGCGTCGCGCAGGCCGTCGCCGAGCAGGTTGAACGCGAGGGTCGCGAGCAGGACCGCGAAGCCCGGCCAGAACATCAGCCACGGCTGCAGGGTGTAGTACTCGCGCGCGTCGTTCATCAGGTTGCCCCAGCTCGCCGTCGGCAGCTGGATGCCGATCCCGAGGAACGACAGGCCCGCCTCGGCGAGCACGTAGCCGGCGACGATCAGCGTGGAGAACACGATGATCGGCGCGACCAGGTGCGGCAGCAGGTGCGAGCGGATGATCCGCCAGTCGCTCGCCCCGACCATGCGCGCCGCCTCGATGAACTCCTTCTCGCGCAGCGAGAGCACCTGGGCCCGGATGATCCGGCAGGGATAGAACCAGCCGAGCACCGTGAAGACGAGCACGAGCGTGACCACCCCTCGCCCGAACACGCCGAAGGTGACGTTGTTCAGCCGGCTCCCCACCGTGCTCGCGAGGGCGATGATGAAGAGGAGGGCGGGGAACGCCATCGTGACCTCGGTGACGCGGGAGATGACCGTGTCGATCCAGCCGCGGAAGTACCCGGCGATCGCGCCGAGGAGCACGCCGATCGTCATCACGCCGATCGTCGAGAACACGGCCACCTCGAGCGAGACGCGGCCGCCGTAGAGGAGGCGGAGGAACTCGTCACGGCCGAGGGCGCTGTCGGCGCCGAGCAGGAAGAGCTGGCGCTCGTTCGTCTCGGGATTCGTCACGTGCGAGAACGGGCCGCGCGGGATCAGTCGATCGTCGACCCCGTCGAAGAAGAGGTCGTCGGGGCCGTGACCGAGCAGCCGCGCCGCGATGGTCGCCCCCAGGAAGCAGGTGAGGAACATGAGGACGATGAAGACGAAGCTGCCGATCGCAACCTTGTCGCGCCGGAAGCGCCGCCACACCTGCTCCCAGTAGCCGCGAGCCTTGACGTCGACGTGCTCGCCGAGCTCCGGGCCCGACTCGAGCGCGATCGACGGCGCGAGGCCTCCGGCACCGGAGGAGAGGAGCTCGGGTTTTTGCTGAGTCGACACCTCGTCTGAGCATAACGGCGCAGGGATGGCGCCGCACCTCTCCTTGACGTGGGCGAGGCGGATTGGTTAGCGGTCGACCCGCCCGGGTCAGCCGCCGAGCGCGTCGGCGCCCGCCACCACCTCGAGGATCTCCTGCGTGATCTCGGCCTGGCGGGCGCGGTTCATCTGCAGGGTGAGCCGGTCGATCAGCTCCCCCGCGTTCTTCGAGGCGTTCCGCATCGCGGTCATGCGGGCGCCCTGCTCGGAGGCCGCCGACTCGAGCAGCGCCCGGTAGAGCTCCGTCTCGAGGTAGACGGGCAGCAGTCGCTCGAGGATCTGCTCGGGCTCGGGCTCGTAGATGAAGTCGCCGCGCAGCGCGTCCTCGCGGCGCTGCTCTTCGCCCGACTCGAGCAGGTCCTGGGCGATCGGCAGGACGTCGCGCTGGATCACGCGCTGGACGAGCGGCGACTCGTACTGGTTGAAGACGACGACGACGCGGTCGACCTCCTCCGCCGTGTACAGCTCGGCCAGCCGGTGGGCGATCGCCTGCGCGTCCGCGTACGCCGGCTGGTCGCTGAAGCCCTGCCAGGAGCCCGCCACCTCGTAGCGGCGGAAGGCGAGCGTGGAGCGTCCCTTCTTGCCCGCGACGAGCCAGGTGACCTCCGCCCCCTCGGCGCGGAGCTCGCGCTCGAGCGCGAACGAGCGGCGCAGGATCTGGCTGTTGAACGGCCCCGCGAGGCCGCGGTCGCCCGTGAACGGCACGATCGCGACCCGGCGCGGCTCACGCCGCTGCAGGAGCGGCAGGCCGCGCACCGACGACGAGGCGCGTGCCGTGCCGGCCATCAGCTCGAGCATGCGGTCGGCGTAGGGACGCATCGCCTCGATGCGCGCCTCCGCCCGCCGGAGCTTGGCCGCCGCGACGAGCTCCATCGCCTTCGTGATCTTGCTCGTGTTGCGGACCGACCGGACCCGCCGCTTGATGTCCTGAACGGTGGCCATCAGGCGACGAGGCTCTGCTCCTCCTGGACGTTGAAGCCCTGGCTGAAGCGCTCGAGCTCCCGGTCGAGCTTCGCCGTCGTCTCGTCCGAGAGGTCGCCCGACTCGCGGATCGCCTCGAGCGTGCTGCCCTCCGTGCGCAGGTGCTCGCGCAGCTCCTCGTGGAAGCGCGGCACCTGGCCGACGGGGATCTCGTCGAGGTGCCCGTTGATGCCGGCGTAGAGCGCGGTCACCTGCTCCTCCATCGGCCACGGGGCGTACTGCGGCTGGTTCAGCGTCGCCACCATCCGCTCGCCCCGCGCGAGCGCCGACTGCGTGGCCTGGTCGAGCTCCGAGCCGAACTGCGCGAAGGCCTCGAGCTCGCGGTACTGGGCGAGGTCGAGGCGCAGGCGGCCGGCGACCTTCTTCATCGCCTTCGTCTGCGCGCTCGAGCCGACACGCGAGACGGAGGTCCCGACGTTCACCGCCGGGCGGACGCCCGAGTAGAAGAGGTCGGACTCGAGGAAGATCTGGCCGTCGGTGATCGAGATCACGTTCGTCGGGATGTAGGCGGAGATGTCGCCCGCCTGCGTCTCGATGATCGGCAGCGCCGTGAGCGAGCCGCCGCCGAGGGGGTCCGAGAGCTTCGACGCGCGCTCGA
>JACCZA010000072.1 GCA_013696185.1 Actinomycetota bacterium | reverse complement strand
GAGCCGTGACCCCTCCGTCCCCCGAGCGCGCTAGTCGTTCTTCGCCTTGGAGTGCGCCGAGACGCACTTGCCGAAGGCGTTCGAGCGATTGCCCCACTTCGCCTTGAAGGCCGACTCCCCCATCGACGTCCGCTCGGCCTTGCACGAGCGGGCTGCCTTGACCGTGTCCTCGCGCTGCTCGGTCCGGCTCTCCTTCAGCTTGGCCTGCATGCAGCGCTGCATCGCGTTCTTGCCCTTCGGGCCGTTGCCGTAGGCCTGCGCGAAGCTCTTGCCGCCGTGGGCGGCGGCGAAGCCGGCGTCAGCCTGCTCGCTCGCGCAGCTCTTCGCAGCCTGTGCGCGATTGGCGGCTTCCTTGCTCGAGTGCTGCGAGACGCACTTGCCGAACGCGTTGGCCTTGCTGCCGTTCGTCCCGTAGGTCTGGGTGAACAGCGTCGCGCCCATCGACGTGCGCAGCGCGGTGCAGGACTCGGCGGCGCTCGCCCGGTCCGACTGCGAGTCGTCGCCGGCAAGCGCCATGGCCGGAACGGCCAAGAGCGCGACCAGCATGCCCAGCATCACCTTCAGCTTCATCTGTAGTCCCTCCAGTGGTTCGGTGTCTTCCACAGGGATCCCGTCGCGCGCGAAAACCGGCGCTGCGCCTCGGATCTCCCTCGAACGAGTGATCCGCGCGGGGTGCTGCGCTACAGTGGCCCGACCGGGGTGCCCTTCCCAGGGGGCTGAGATCACACCCGTCGAACCTGCTCCGGTTAGCACCGGCGAAGGGAGAGGTCATGAAGGACGACACGCCTGTATGGGGCATCGAGCCCGTTCCGGAGCGACTGCGCTCGCTCGGCCTGACCGACCTCACCCTCCTCTGGGGCAGCCTCGGCGTCTCACTGCTCGTCCTCGTCGCGGGGGCCCTGCTCGTGCCCGCGCTGTCGCTGCGCGAGGCAGTCGTCGCGATCGTCGTCGGCGGCCTGCTCGGCAACCTGATGCTCGGTGCCGCGGGCATGATCGGCGCGGACGCCGGCGTGCCCGCGATGGTGCTGCTGCGGGCGCCGCTCGGCCGGCGCGGCTCCTACCTGCCGACGGCGCTCAACGTCGCCCAGTGCCTGGGCTTCGCCGTCTTCGAGCTGATCATCATCGCGACCGCGGCCGGGGCGCTCTCGGACGAGCTCCTCGGCTTCAGGGCCGAGTGGGCCTGGACGCTCGTCTTCGGCGGGGTCGCCGCCGCGCTCGCGCTGCTCGGACCCGTCGGCTTCGTGCGCCGCTTCGTGCGCCGCTTCGCCGTCTGGCTCGTGCTCGCCTCGCTCGTCTACCTGACGTGGTGGGCGTTCCGGAACGCCTCCCTGGCCGAGCTCTGGTCGCGGCCCGGCGAGGGGGGCTCGTCGGTCTGGCAGGGGATCGACCTCGTGGTGGCGCTGACCGTCTCGTGGATCCCGCTCGCCGCCGACTACACCCGCTTCGCCCGCGACCGGACGAGCGCCCTCGTCGGTACGGGCATCGGCTACCTGATCCCCACCCTCTGGATGTTCGGGCTCGGCGTCGTGCTGGTGCTGACGCGGGGACTGAGCGATGCTGCGGCGCTGCCGGCGGCTGTGGCAGCGGCGGGACTCGCCAGCGCCCTGGCGCTGCTCGCGATCACGGTCGACGAGACCGACGAGGCGTTCGCGAACGTGTACTCGGCGAGCGTCTCCCTCCAGAACCTCGTCCCGCAGGTACCGCAGCGCGTGCTCGTCGCGCTGGCCTCCGTGGCAGCCATCCTCGGCGCGCTCCTGGTCGACCTCCTGAGCTACGCGTCGTTCCTCTACCTGCTCGGCTCCTTCTTCGTGCCGCTCTTCGGCGTGCTGCTCGCGGACTGGCTGCTCTCGGGCGCGCGCTACCGGCCTGCCGACATCTTCTCGGCGCCCGCGCTCCGGCCGGGACCGCTGGGCGCCTGGCTCGCCGGCTTCGCCCTCTACCAGTGGCTCTACCCGACGGGGCCCACGTGGTGGATCGACCTCGTGGAGCGGACCGATCCGCCGGGAATCGGCATCGGCGCGACCCTGCCGAGCTTCGCCCTCGCCTTCGCGCTCGCGGGTGCGGCGGTGCTCGCCACGCGCTCGGCGCGCCTGTCTCCCTCCTCCTGACCGTGCGCGCGCTCGCAGAGACCGCGCTCGGCACCTACGCGGTCGATCTCGAGACCGAGGAGGTGCTCGGCCCCGAGCCGCCGCTCGAGACGGCCGCGAGCGAGGAGACCCGGCTCGGGCTCCCGCGGCTCGTCGCGAGCGCGGCGTCGGGGTCGCTCGTCGTCGCGATCGTCGACAGGCGCCCTCCCCTCCTCCTCTCCCGGGACGCCGGCAGCACGTGGAGCGAGGCGGGCGGCGGGCTCCCGCCCGGGCGAGCGGTCGCGATCGACGCCGACGACCCGGACCTCGTGCTCTACGCGGCCAGGAACCGGCTCTACCTCTCGCGCGACGGCGGCCGCTTCTGGCAGGCGCTCGCGCCGGAGCTGCCCGAGATCGCCGCGGTCGCGTTCGCCTCCGCCGCAGCCTGATCGCGGCGAAATCGCCCGGTCCCGCTACAGCTTGAACTCCCCGCGGGCGACGACGACCGCCGAGCCGCCGACCTCGACCCGCTCGATCCGCTCGGGCGAGCCGTCGGCGCGGGCGTAGAGGGTCGAGGGACGTCCGATCTCCGCTCCCTGAGAGATCTCGATCTCGTCGCCGAAGGACGTCCAGCCGTGCCGGGCGAGGTGCACGGCGAGCGGGCCGGCCGCCGAGCCCGACGCGGGATCCTCGGCGATGCCGTGCCCGGGAGCGAACATGCGGAGCTTCAGGCGCTCGCCATCCCGCGCGACGCAGTTGGCGCCGATCGGATGGCGCGCCAGGGCGGCGAGGTCCGGGGAGAGCCGCACGACCTCGCCGGCGCTCGCGAGGGTCACGAAGGCGTGCGTGGGGCCGAGGTCGTAGAGCTCGACGGGCAGCTCCGAGCGCCCGACGCCGAGCGCCGCGAGCAGCTCGGCCTCTCGCTCGTAGGGCCGCCACGACGGGACCGGCTGCTCCATCCGCCCGAAGACGATCCGGGCCCCCTCGCGCTCGAGCCGGACGGGCACGACGCCCGCGCCGGTCTCGATGCGGATCTCGCCGAGCTGGAGCGGCGCGCCGAGGACGAAGGCGCTGCCGAGCACCGGGTGGCCGGCGAAGGGCAGCTCCATGGCGGGCGTGAAGATGCGGATGCGGACGTGTCCGCCCTGCTCCGGCGGCAACACGAAGACGGTCTCCGACAGCGCCAGCTCCCGTGCGAGGGGCTGCAGCGACGCCTCCGGCAGGGCGCGTGCGTCGGTGAAGACGGCGAGCTGGTTGCCGCTCAGCGGGCGATCCGTGAAGACGTCTGCGACCACGTAGCGGTAGGTCGGCACCGGGGCACTCTACGCAGCCCGCCCGTACGCTCCGCTGCGATGAGCGCGATCACCGTTCGCGACCTGCGCAAGTCCTACGGGGGCTCGGAGGCCCTGCGCGGCGTCAGCTTCGACGTCGGCGTCGGCGAGGTGTTCGGCCTGCTCGGCCCGAACGGGGCCGGCAAGACGACGACCGTGGAGATCCTCGAGGGCTACCGCCGCCGCGACGGCGGGGAGGTCGACGTGCTCGGCTTCGACCCCGCGGGCGGGCAGGCCGCCTACCGCGAGCGGATCGGCGTCGTCCTGCAGGCCTCGCAGCTGTGGGCGAATCTGACGGTGGCCGAGACCCACCGGATGTTCGCCGGGTACTACGAGCGCCCGCGCGACGCCGACGAGGTGGTCGAGCTGGTCGGCCTGACGGAGAAGCGCGACGCGCGGGTGAAGACGCTGTCCGGGGGGCAGAAGCGCAGGCTCGATCTGGGCCTGGCGCTGATCGGCAACCCGGAGCTGCTGTTCCTCGACGAGCCGACGACCGGCTTCGACCCGACCGCGCGCCGCGCCGCCTGGGACGCGATCCGCACGCTGCGCTCGCTCGGGACGACGATCCTGCTGACGACGCACTACCTCGACGAGGCCCAGCAGCTCGCGGACCGCGTGGCGGTGCTCCGCGCCGGCGAGATCGTCGGCCTCGGCACCCCCGCCGAGCTCGTCGGCGGCTCGCTCGGCGCCGAGATCCGCTACCGGCGAGACGGCGAGGTCGTCGTCCTGCGCACCGAGAGACCGACCGAGGAGCTCCACCGGCTCACCGGCGAGGCGCTCGCCGGGGGGCGCGAGCTGGACGGGCTGGAGGTGCGGCGGCCCACGCTCGAGGACGTCTATCTCGACCTCGTCGCCGAGGAGGAGGTGCGGTGAGGCTGTTCGTGCACCAGCTGCGCAGCGAGCAGCTGCTGTTCTGGCGCTCGCGCGAGGCCGCGGTCTTCATCTTCGTCTTTCCGCTGCTCCTGTTCGTCCTGCTCGGCTCGGTCTACGGCGGCACGATCGACGGCGAGCCCGCCTCGAGCGTCCTGCTCGTGGGCATGCTCGGCTACGGGGTCGCGAACACCGCCTTCGCCGGCCTCGCGATCTCCCTCGTGCTGCGGCGCGAGTCGGCGCTCCTGAAGCGTCTGCGCGCGACGCCCCTCCCCGCTGCCACGTACCTGGCGGCCGTGCTCGCCTCGACGGTGATCGTCTTCGCGCTGCAGGCCGTCGCCCTCTTCGGCCTCGGTCGCCTCTTCTTCGACGCCGAGCTGCCGTCGCGGCCCGGCTCGCTCGTCGTCGCCCTCCTCCTCGGGGTGGCCGCGTTCGCCGGGCTCGGCTTCGCCGCGACGGCGCTCCTGCGCTCGAGCGAGGGCGCCTCGGCCGCGCTCAACGTCGTCCTCCTGCCGATGGCGTTCCTGTCCGGCTCCTTCGGCCCGACGCGCCGCTACCCCGAGGTGCTGCAGGCACTCGGCGACGTACTGCCGCTGCGCTACCTGATCGAGCTCCTGGACGCCGCCTCGCTGAAGGGAGAGGCGATCTGGTCGCGTCCCGGGGCGGTCGCGGTGGTCGCGGGCTGGGGGCTCGTCGGCATCGCGATCGCCGCCCGGCGCTTCCGCTGGGAGCCGCGCGAGGCATAGGGGCCTAACGGTCTCGGCGCCCGCCGCCGATACCGGGTCCGTGCTCACGCCCGACCTTCCCGTCACCTCTCAGGCACGACCGGCCGAGCCGCTCGTCGAGGTCCGCGTCAACTTCGGCATCCTCGCGGGACGGGAGGCGACCCGCGCGGAGCTCGAGCAGCTCGGGCGCATCCTCGTGCCCGAGTTCGGCGAGGTCTCCATCGTCTCCGAGCAGCGCCACGAGCTCGGCAGGACCGGCGGGGCCGCAGTGCACCAGGTGCGGGTCGGCCTCTCCCTCGCCGGCCTCGCCCCACGGCAGGAGCGCCACGCCGCGCTCAAGCGTCTCGTCGACGCAACCGAGCGCTGGGTGAGCGCCTGCGTTGCCGAGCGCGGCCCGGCCGCGACCGACCTGTAGCTCCGGCCGCTCCTTCGAGCGCCGCGCACTCTCGGGCGCCCGGCGACCATTACGATCGGCGGCGACGCCGTAGCGAGCGAGGAAGGGACGCGTATGAGCGAGGACGGTCGAGAGCAGAGCCACCTGACGAACCGCCAGGGGCACCCGGTCTACGACAACCAGAACCAGCGGACGGTCGGCGAGCGAGGGCCGGCGACACTCGAGAACTACCAGTTCCTGGAGAAGATCAGCCACTTCGACCGCGAGCGCATCCCGGAACGGGTCGTGCACGCCCGCGGCTTCCTCGCGCACGGCTTCTTCGAGGCTTACGGCACGATCGGCGACGAGCCTCCCTCGAGGTACACGCGCGCGAAGCTCTTCCAGGAGAAGGGGAAGCGAACGCCGCTCGTCGTCCGCTTCTCGACGGTGATCGGCGGGCGCGACTCCCCCGAGACCGCACGCGACCCGCGCGGCTTCGCCGTCAAGCTCAAGACCGAGGACGGCAACTGGGACCTCGTCGGCAACAACCTGCCCGTCTTCTTCATCCGCGACGCCGTCAAGTTCCCGGACGTGATCCACTCGCTCAAGCCCGATCCCGTCACCTTCCGACAGGACCCGAACCGCATCTTCGACTTCATGAGCATGACGCCCGAGTCGATGCACATGCTCACGTGGCTCTTCAGTCCTCGCGGGATACCGCAGGACTACCGCCACATGGACGGCTTCGGCGTGAACACGTACAAGATGGTCAACGCCGAGGGCGAGGCCGTGCTCGTCAAGTACCACTGGAAGACGAAGCAGGGCATCAAGTCCCTCACGCAGGCGCAGGCGAGCGAGATCCAGGCGACCGAGCTCGGCCATGCCTCGAAGGACCTGTTCGAGGCGATCGAGCGCGGCGACTACCCCGAGTGGGAGCTCTGCGTCCAGATCATGGAGGACGGCGAGCACCCCGAGCTCGACTTCGACCCGCTCGACGACACGAAGACCTGGCCCGAGGACGTCTTCCCGCTGCGCCCGGTGGGCCGGATGGTGCTCGACCGGAACGTGGACAACTTCTACGCGGAGACGGAGCAGGTCGCCTTCGGCACCGGCGTCCTGGTGGATGGGCTCGACTTCAGCGACGACAAGATGCTCGTCGGGCGGACGTTCTCCTATTCCGACACGCAGCGCCATCGCGTGGGGCCGAACTACCTGCAGCTGCCGATCAACGCGCCGGTGACGACGCCGCGGACGAACCAGCGCGACGGGCAGATGGCCTACCACGTCGACGACACCGGCGAGAACCCGCACGTGAACTACGAGCCGAGCTCACTCGGCGGGCTGGCCGAGGCCCCGCGCGCGGGGAGGGACCACGAGCCGGAGATCAGCGGCCCCCTCACGCGCCGCACGCTCAGCCGCACGAACGACTACGCCCAGGCGGGCGAGCGCTACCGCACGATGCCCGACGACGAGCGCGAGGATCTCGTCTTCAACTTCGTCGACTTCCTCGGTCAGTGCGAGGAGCACGTCCAGGAGCGGATGGTCGGCCACTTCAAGCAGTGCGACGCCGAGCTCGGACGGCGAGTGGCGGCCGGCTTGGGCCTCGAGGGCTCGACGAACGGCAGCGTGGCTCAGCGGGGGGTGCCGGCGCGGGCACAGTAGGGCGGCGCGGCAGCCCGGGGAAAGCCACTCGAGGCACTCCCGAGGCCGGAAGGGCCGTGGTTACAGTTCGCAGAAGACGTGGGCTGGCTCGGAGCTCCGGGCCGGCCCTCCTCTGCCCCCGTAGCTCAGTGGATAGAGCAGCGGTTTCCTAAACCGCGTGCACAAGTTCGATTCTTGTCGGGGGCATCCCGCTACGGAACTGATCGTCGAGCGGCCCAGGAGGCGGTCGCGAATCTCCGCGCTCTCGCCGAGCTGTACGTGCTGGCTGAG
>JACCZA010000059.1 GCA_013696185.1 Actinomycetota bacterium | reverse complement strand
CTCGCGCTCGGCGCGGAGCGCCGCCTTGCCCTCGCGCGCGCCCACCTTGAGCGCGACCTCGAGGCCCGAGGCCTCGTCGCGTGCCAGCCAGACGGAGCCCGAGCCGCCGCTGCCGAGCGGCCGGAGCGGCCGGTAGCGCCCGAGGACGAGCCCATCCGAGCGCAGCGAAGCGGCGGCGTGCGACACGGCGTCTGCCTTGGCCGTGCCCGCCGCGATTCCTGCGGGCTGCCCCGTCCCCGGCCGCTCGCGCCGACCGGGGGGATAGAGTGCTGGCGCATCTCGGCGGTATTCCACGCATGAGCGAACGCGGCTCCGACATCGACTTCGACTTCTTCGACGAGCCGAAGACCGAGGAGGCGACCCCGCGTCTGCGCTCGACCCGCGGCGGCGGGCCGAGGCGTCCCCGGCGGGGACCCCAGGGACTGACGCCGACCCTGCGCCTCGTCGGGCTCGTCGCCTTCGCGATCCTGCTCGTCGTCCTGCTCGTCTTCTGGGCGCAGAGCTGCCGGAGCGACAGCAAGGAGAGCGCGTATCGCGAGTACATGGACGACGTGCGCCAGATCGCGCGCCAGTCGGACGGGCTGGGCGTCGAGCTGACGCAGCAGCTGACGACGCCCGGGACGAAGCCGGCGGAGCTGCTCGAGCGGCTGAACGGCCTCGAGCAGCGCCAGCGCCAGGGGCTCGTGCAGGCGCGGGAGCTGACGCCGCCGGGGCCGCTGCGGGTGCCGCACGGGCACGTCGTCGATGCGCTCCAGCTGCGTGCGAGCGGTCTCGGGCTGCTCGGCGACGCGTTCGGGAAGACGTCGGGCCGGCGCGACGTCCAGCAGGGAGGCGCCCTCCTCGCCGAGCAGGTGCAGCGGCTCCTGACGAGCGACGTGATCTGGGAGGACCTCTTCCGCCGGCCCGCCGTGGCGGAGCTGCGGCGCCAGGGCATCGGCGCCGAGGTGCCCGCCTCGACGTTCCTGCGCAACGACGACCTCGCCACCTCGCGCGGCATGACGCCGATCCTGAACCGCATCCGTGGCGCCTCGACGGGCGGCACGCCCACGGGCAAGCACGGCAACGGCCTGGTCTCCGTGCGCGCGCTTCCGGAGGGGAAGGCCCTGCAGACCGACACGGATCAGAACACCGTCACGGCGACGCCCGAGCTCGCGTTCGAGGCGACGATCGAGAACTCGGGCGAGTCCCAGGAGGTGCAGGTGGTCGTGCGGCTCGAGATCCGCCAGCCGCCGCGGCCGATCGTCCGCCGCCAGGTCGTCCCGCTGATCAACGCTGGTGAGCAGGCGACTGTCGTCTTTCGCGACATCGGGCGCGTCGTCCGCTTCGGCGAGCGGATCCCCGTGCGCGTGCGCGTCCTGGCCGTACGCGGCGAGAAGGTGCTCACGAACAACGCCGCCGAGTACCCGGTCGTCTTCACCCTGCCCGCTCCGTAGCTCGCGTGGACGCCGACACGGCTGCCGTGCTCGCCGCCGCCGCGAGCGTCGTCGCCCTGGCGGCGCTCGTGCTCGCGACGCTCGCCTGGCTCGCGCTGCGGCGAGCTCGTGCCGCCCAGCGCGTCCTGCTCGGCGGCGGCAAGGCCGACATCGTCGACTTCGCGGTCTCGCTCGGGACGCGCATCGACGACCTCCACCGGGCGGTGGACGAGATCGCCGCGGGCCTCGCGCGCGTCGATCGCCGGGTCGACGGCACCGTCTCGAAGACGTCGATCGTCCGCTACGACGCCTACGAGGGGACGGGCGGGCAGCAGTCGGCGTCGGCTGCCTTCCTCGACGCGTCGCGGAGCGGGATCGTGATGAGCGCGATCCAGGGGCGGGACTACGCGCGGATCTACATGAAGGAGCTCGATCGCGGCAAGGCCGTCGTCGCGCTCTCCCCCGAGGAGCAGACGGCCGTGGAGCGCGCGATGGCCCGCTGACCGGCGGCGAGCGGCCGCTCTCTCGTTGGTAGATTCCTCGTAGGTGCAGCAGGTCCTCGTCCTCAACGCGAGCTACGAGCCGCTGAACGTGTGCTCCGTCCGCCGGGCGCACGTGCTCGTGTTCAAGGGCCGCGCCGAGGTGCTCGAGGAGCTGCGGCAGCCGCTCCGCTCGGCGTCCGACACGTTCGCCTGGCCCCACGTGATCCGGCTCGTCAACTACGTGCGCGTGCCGCGCGCGGTGCAACGCAAGATTTCGCGGCGGGCGCTCTTCGCCCGGGACGGCTGGCGCTGCGCGTACTGCGGCACCGCGAGCGGCCGGCTGACCCTCGACCACGTGATCCCGCGCAGCCGGGGCGGCGGCTCGGTCTGGGAGAACGTCGTCACCTCGTGCGCCCCCTGCAACCTGCGCAAGGGGAACCGGCTGCTCGAGGAGACCGCCATGCGCCTGCGCACGCCGCCGCGCCCGCCCGCGCCCGTCCTCTTCATCCACCTCGCCACGTCGTCGATCCCGACCGGCTGGCAGCGCTACCTGCCGCAGGAGCGCGATCCCGCGTCCGTGGCGGCCTGAGCGTGGAGTGGGTCTGCAGCCGCTGCGGCGAGCGGCACGAGGGACTCCCCGATCTCGCCTACGACGCTCCGGACTACTGGGCGCAGCTGACCGAGGAGGAGCGGGCGCAGAGCGTCCTCGAGGAGGATCTCTGTCGCGTCCGATCGGTCGAGGGCTCCTTCCTCTACGTCCGCGGGGTGCTCGAGCTGCCTATCCTCGAGGCCGACGAGCTGTTCGCCTTCGGCGTCTGGGGCTCGCTCAGCGAGCGGAGCTTCGAACGCTTCGTGCAGCTGTTCGACGACCCCCGTCGCGTGGACGAGCCGCCCTACTTCAGCTGGCTCTCGAACAGCCTGGGCGGGTATCCCGACACGCTGAACCTGCGCGCGAGCCTCCAGGTGCGTGCGCTCGACCTCCGGCCGGCGGTCGTGCTCGAGCCGGCGCCGCATCCGCTCTCGGTCGACCAGCGCGAGGGGATCACGCTCGAGCGGGCGCGGGCGCTCGTCGAGCCCGCGCTGCACCCCTCCGGCTGAGGCGAGCGGTGGGACGACACCGTGCCGATTCCCCCTCGTGGGTGTGACGACGCGCCGTGCGGCGGCGTAAGGACCGACACACCATCGAAGAACTGGAGGAACCACGATGCGCTCGCTTCGGATACTCGGCCTGGCCTCGCTGCTCGCGCTCGCGACCGCCTACGCGGGCTTCGCCCGCCCCGATGCCGCCCGGGGGCTCCAGACGGGACCCGCGCAGACACAGGATCGAGGCGGTCTCACCGTCAGCGGACTCGGCAGCGTCGCGAGCGCACCGGACCGCGCCGACATCTCCTTCGGGGTCGACAGCCGGGGCCGCACGGCGCGCGAGGCACTCGCTGCCAACGCGATCGAGATGCGCCGCGTGCTCGCGGCGCTGCGGGAGGCGGGCATCGCCCCTCCCGACATCCAGACGCAGCTCGTCTCGCTCTCGCCCGTCTCCTCCGAGGACGGTCGGCAGATCATCGGCTACACCGCCTCCAACTCGGTCACGGCGAAGGTGCGTGAGATCGGTCGGGCGGGCGTGGTGATCGACGCGGCGGTCGAGGCGGGAGCGAATCAGGTCTACGGCCCCTCCCTCGCGCGGGACGACTCCGACGCCCTCTACCGCCAGGCCCTTCGTGCCGCGGTCGGCGACGCCCGCGCGAAGGCACAGGCACTTGCGGCGGCCGGCGGCGTGTCCGTGGGCCGGGTGATCGAGATCGTCGAGGGCGGAGGTGCCCCGGAGCCGATGCCGCTGCAGGCGAGGACGGCCGGCGACTCGCTCGAGTCGAGCGCCCCCACCCCGATCGAGCCCGGGACGACGAAGATCCAGGCGAGCGTGTCGGTCACCTTCGCCGTGCAGTGAGCCTGGCGCGTCCGGCGGGGCGCTGCTAAGGTGCACGCCGCATGATGCTCCGAAACGGCTGAGACCCGACCCTTCCGGCGCGCGCCCCGCCCGTGGGGCAGCGTGCGCACGTTCTCGCCGACCAGGAGCACCATGTGGACACTCACGCACGTACAGCACCGACGCAGCTTCCGAGCGCCGATCTCACGACCGCCGTCGAGGTCGTCGACCTGCGCAAGGTGTTCCTCCGGCGCGACAAGCGCGCCGGGCGCTTCTCGCGCCGCCGCAGGCCGGTACCTGCGATCAAGGGCCTCACCTTCTCGATCGCCCGCGGGGAGTGCGTCGCGATCCTCGGTCAGAACGGCTCGGGCAAGTCGACCCTCGTCCGCCTGCTGTCGACCCTGCTGCTCCACGACGGCGGCAGCGCGCACGTCTTCGGCCACGACGTCTTCCGCGAGTCGAGGGCGGTGCGGCGGCTCGTCAACCGGGTGTCGGTCGAGGCCTCGTTCTTCAAGAAGATGTCCGCCTCGGAGAACCTGAGCTACGCCGCGCGCTTCTACGGCATGGCGGCGGGCGAGACGAAGGACCGGATCCCGGAGATCCTCGGCCGGGTCGGCTTCCCGGTCGAGCGCCGGAGCGAGCCGATGGAGGCGCTCTCGCGCGGGATGCAGCAGAAGGTGGCGCTCGCGCGGGCGCTCCTGACCTCGCCCGTGCTGCTGTTGCTGGACGAGCCGACGACGGGGCTCGACCCGCGCTCGAAGCGCGAGGTGCAGGACTTCATCCGCGAGATCCGCGGCTCGCACGACTCGACGGTGCTGCTCTGCACGCACGACCTCGACGAGGCCGAGGCGCTCGCCGACCGCGTGGGGATCCTCGACCGCGGCGAGCTACTCGCGCTCGAGCCGGCCGACGTGTTGCGGGAGCGGTTCGGGGGCGGGACGCTCGAGGACGCCTTCTTCGCGGCGACCGGCCGCTCGTTCGAGGAGGAGACGCCCGAGGAGGACGAGGACAGGGAGGTGTTCGCATGAGAGCTACAGAGATCGACTTCCGCCACGAGCTGATCTCGCTCGGCGGGGTCGTCGAGCGCAACGTCTATCTCGTCAGGCGCTACATCTGGTGGGACGTCGCCTTCTTCCTGTGGACGGTGGCCAACACGCTCACGATCGTCTTCATCGCGAAGGGGATCGAGGCGGGCGGCGGGACGATCGACGTCAACCGCGTCACCACGCAGCTCCTGATCGGCGCCGTGATCTGGGCCTACCTCGGGATCATCTTCG
Source organism: Actinomycetota bacterium (assembly GCA_013696185.1). Lineage (GTDB taxonomy): Bacteria > Actinomycetota > Thermoleophilia > Gaiellales > Gaiellaceae > JACCZA01. Next base: position 2,337 of record JACCZA010000059.1, on the reverse strand, counting down.
AGGTGCTGACCGAGACCGTCGCCTGGGAGCGCTGGGAGGGCACGATCGAGTACACGTTCATGGCGCCGCTGTCGCGGCCGGTGCACCTGTTCGGGATGGGCCTCTTCGCGATCGTGTTCGGCCTCATCCGCGCGGGACTGCTCTTCACCGTCGTCGCCTTCTTCTTCGACCTGAACATGCCGGACGCCCATTTCGTTGCGGCCTTCGTGGTGCTCGTCGTGGCCTCCGTCTCCTTCATCGGGATCGGCATGATGACGGCGGTCCTGCCGCTGATCTCGCCGGAGAAGGGCACGCAGCTCGGCTTCATCGCGCAGGGCATGCTGCTCGTCGTCTCGGGCGTCTACTACAGCGTCGACGTGCTGCCACAGTGGATGCAGTGGCTGGCCACGATCTCACCCGCCACCTACGCGCTGGACGGCATCCGCGACGCGATCATCGGCGGCGACGGCCTCACGCAGATGGGCGACGAGATCTGGCCGCTCGTCGTGATCGGGGCGGTCTCGATCCCGCTCGGGCTCTGGGTCTTCAGCCTCGGTGAGCGGTACGCGAAGCGCCACGGCAAGCTCAAGCGCAGCGGCTGAGCGCGGTCCGGCCCAGGCTCGCGCTCCTCCGCTCGATCGTCTAGACTCAGCGCGTCGTTCGAGGCGACGTGGCCTCAGGTGCGGATCGTCGGCACCTGGGGTCTTTTTGCGTTTTCGATGAAGGGAGCGTGATGGCACAGGTGGAGAGCAGCAGCAGGGCGACATCCAGCGCGGGGGCCCGCACGGACGTGCTCGAGCGCGTTAGGCGCGAGGAGGTCAAGTTCGTCCTGCTCTGGTTCACGGATCTCGAGGGACACCTCAAGAGCTTCGCGATCACGCCGGGCGAGCTCGAGAACGCCCTCGACGACGGGATGGGCTTCGACGGCTCGTCGATCACGGGGTTCAACGCGATCGAGGAGTCGGACATGGTCGCCATCCCCGACCCGGGCACCTTCCAGCTGATGCCGTGGAAGGAGGGCGAGACGAAGGTCGCGCGCATGATCTGCGACGTCGTCACCCCGGACGGCGAGCCCTACGAGGGCGACCCGCGCCACGTCCTGCGGCGCGCGCTCGACAGGATGCGCTCGCTCGGCTTCGACACCTTCAACGTCGGCCCGGAGCTCGAGTACTTCCTCTTTCGCACCCCCGGCGGGACGGAGACGCTCGACGAGGGCGGCTACTTCGCCATGACGACGCTCGACGCCGCGACGGAGCTGCGGCAGGACACGATCCACGCGCTCGAGTCGATGGGGATCCCGATCGAGTACGCCCACCACGAGGTCGGCCCTTCCCAGCACGAGATCGACATGCGCTTCGCGCCGGCCCTCGAGATGGCAGACCACACGCTCACCTACCGGCTGATCGTGAAGGAGATCGCCGCCAAGAACGGCGTCTATGCCACCTTCATGCCGAAGCCGATCTTCGGCGAGAACGGGTCGGGCATGCACACGCACCAGTCGCTCTTCGCCGACGGCCGGAACGCCTTCTTCGACGAGGAGGACCGGTGGCACCTGTCCGACGTGGGGAAGGCCTTCATCGCCGGCCAGCTGCACCACGCGCGCGAGATCGCCGGCGTCTTCGCGCAGTGGGTGAACTCGTACAAGCGCCTCGTGCCCGGCTACGAGGCTCCCGTCTACGTGGCGTGGTCGCAGCGCAACCGCTCCGCGCTGATCCGGATCCCGCTCTACAAGCCGGGCTCCGAGGCGGCGACCCGCGCCGAGATCCGCTGCCCCGACCCCGCGTGCAACCCGTACCTGACGTTCGCCTGCCTGCTCCAGGCGGGGCTCGAGGGGATCGAGCGCGGCTACGAGCTGCCCGATCCGATGGAGACGAACCTCTACCACCTGACCCCCGAGCAGCGGCGGGAGCGGGGGATCGTGTCGCTCCCCGAGACGCTCGGCGAGGCGATCGACGAGCTGTCGACCTCGGAGCTCGCCCGCAAGGCGCTCGGGCCGCACATCTTCAACCGCTACGTCGAGCTGAAGCGGAAGGAGTGGGACGAGTACCGCGTGCAGCTCTCCGAGTGGGAGCTCGAGCGCTACCTGTCGGTTCTATAGGATGCAACCGTTCAGCGGCTCTGCGGCCTGCGGCAGCACTGCGGCGTGGAGTTCGACTGACGGCCGACGCGCGAGAGCTCGCGCCCGGACGGCTCAAGCTCCGCCCGGATCTGTCGATGGATCGAGGAGTCCGGGATCGAGTTAACAATGTCCTTACGCCCTGGAGGGAGTTTCTTTGCACGCGACGAATAGCGTCGGCGCCGTGAGCGTGCCAGCCGTCGATCTGCGCAGTACGGCCGGCTACATCGTGGCCGACAGGC
>JACCZA010000045.1 GCA_013696185.1 Actinomycetota bacterium | reverse complement strand
CGATCCGCCGCGCCAGAAGGCGGCGCTGCTCGTGGTCGGGCACGGCCAGGACGGCGCACGCGTGCCCCTCGGTGAAGCGCGGGTCGTCGAGGAGCGCGAGGACGTCCGCAGGGAGCTCGAGCAGGCGCACCCGGTTCGACACGCTCGGCTTCGAGCGACCGACACGATCTGCGACCTCCCCCAGCGAGAGGCCGAACTCGTCGATCAGGACCGCGTAGGCGCGCGCTTCCTCGTGCGGGGAGAGCTGCTCGCGGGCGACGTTCTCGACGAGCGCCAGGAGCAGCGAGCTGCGGTCGTCGGCCGCCCGGATCAGCGCCGGCACGGTCGCTGATCCCGCCTCGCGGGCGGCGCGCCAGCGGCGCTCGCCGGCGATCAGCTCGAAGCCGCCCGACCCTCGGGGTCGCACGATCACCGGCTGCAGAACGCCCTGCGCCCGGATCGAGTCGGCGAGGCCGGCGGTCGCCTCGGGCTCGAACCGGCGGCGCGGCTGCCGGCCGTTGGGATGGATCGACTCGACCGGCAGGTGGGCCAGCTCCTGCCCCTCGCCGAGGCCGCCGAACAGCACCTCCAGCCCACGCCCGAGGCCGCGGCGGCGGCCCTCCTCCTCAGGCACGCTCGACAAGCTCCATCGCCACCTTCCAGTACGCGTCCGCGCCGGCCGAGCTGCGGTCGTAGGCAATTGCGGGAAGCCCGTGGCTCGGCGCCTCGGCCAGGCGTACGGACCGCGGGACGGGGGTGCGGAAGACGAGCCGCCCGAAGTGCCGCCGGACCTCGTCCGACACCTCGGCGGAGAGCCGCGTCCTGCCGTCGACCATGGTCAGGAGCACGCCCGCCAGCACCAGGCGCGGGTTGAGCGTCGAGCGCACGAGGTCGATCGAGCGGACGACCTGCGCGAGGCCCTCGAGTGCGTAGTACTCGGCCTGCACCGGCACGAGCACCCGGTCCGCCGCCGCGAGAGCGTTCACGGTGAGGGGGCCGAGCGAGGGAGGCGTGTCGAGGAACACGAAGGAGTACTCCGAGCGCGCGGCGGCCAGTGCTCCGGCCAGGAGGGACTCCCCGCCCGGCAGACGGGAGAGCTCGACCGCCGCGCCCGCCAGCTCCGGCTTGGCGGGAACCACGTCCAGGTTGGGGAAGCGGGTGCGCCGGATGAGCCCGGCGAGCGGAGCGCCGTCGAGCAGGTCGTAGGTCGAGCGCCCGTTGGCGCGGGCGCCGAGACCGGAGGTCGCGTTCGCCTGTGGGTCGAGATCGACGACGAGCGAGCGCTCTCCCGCCTCGGCGAGGCACGCGGCCAGATTGACGGCCGTCGTCGTCTTGCCGACGCCGCCCTTCTGGTTCGCGAGCACGTAGATCAGGCCGGACGCCACGCCCCGAATGTAGTCAGGCGAGCGGACGCTTCCGGGCCACGCCCGGGCGGCGCGGGAAGCCCGCCGGCGTCGGGCCGCACTTGCGGAGCACGAGGAACCCCGCAGGCGAGGGCTGCAACCGCCCGCCGAGCTGCTCGGCGACCCGCGCCACCCGACCCGGCTCGGCGCTCGGCCCGACCCAGAGGATGGCTGCGCCGTCCGGGCGGACGAGCGGCAGGCACCACTCGACTGCAACCACCGGGGGCGCAAGCGCCTTCGCCACGGCGACGGCGTAGCCGTCGACCCCCTGCTCCTCGGCGCGACCGTTCAGCACGCGCACGTTCGGGAAGTCGTGCGCGGCGAGCTCGAGGAACGCGCACTTGCGCCCGTTCGCCTCGAGCAGCGTCACCTCGAGCTCCGGCAGCGCCGCCGCGAGCGGGAGGCCGGGCGCCCCTCCACCGGAGCCGACATCGACGACGGGGCCGCCGAAGCTGCGGACGAGCTCCGCACCCGCCAGGCTCTCGGTCACGTGCACCCGCCGGGCCTCGCCCCGGTCGCGGATCCCCGTCAGTCCAGGCGTCCGCAGCAGCGCATCGAGCCAGCGCTCGAGCCTCGGGTCAGCCGAGGCGCACCCTCTACGCACCTGCGAGCGCGACGACGACGTGGCGGTTGGGCTCGGTGCCCTCGCTCGTCGTCACGATGCCCGGGTGCTCCTTCAACCGCAGGTGCACGACCTTCCGCTCGACAGCCGTCATCGACTCGAGGGCGACCGCGGAGCGCTCGGCGAGCGCGCGCTCGGCAGCCTGGAGCGCGAGGGCCTCCAGCGTGACCCGCCGGCGCTCCCGGTAGCCGGCGGCATCGACCACGACGTCCTTGCGGCCCTCGTCGCCGTGCGACCGGGCGACGATCGCGTTGACCAGATACTGGACGGCGTCGATCGTCTGCCCGTGCTTCCCGATCAGGGAGCCGAGTTCACGGCCCGTGCACTCGACGAGCACCGTCGCCTCGTCCTCGCTGACGCGAACCGCGCACGGGACGCCGATGCCGCGGGCGATCAGCCCCACGAGGTCGCGGGCCTCCGCGGCCAGCGAGCCCTCGGTGTGCGACTCCGGGTGGGCGGGATCCTCCGACAGGACGGCTTCCGCGGCCTCCACCGAGGCGATCACGCGGGCCGGCGCGTAGCCGACGCCGAGCAGGCCGCGCTCACCCTCCGAGACGACCTCGAACTGGACGGCGGCCTTGTCCAGCCCGGGGCTGCGGCGCTCGAGCTCACGCAGGGCGATCCACTTGGCCTCGCCGACCGTCTCCCCGGTCGCCTCGACCTCGACCTCCCCGGTCACCTCCGCGCGCCCCGCTTGCGCTTGACCCGGCGCGGAGGCTGGCGCGGGGCGGTCGCCGCCTTGGCGCCCGCGGCGGGAACCGCCTTCCCTCCCTTCGGCTGCGCCGGCGTGGGCGGGGCCTGCTCGGGCGTGCGGGAGGAGCGCTTGGGCGGCTCGATCGGCTTCGGCATCAGGCGGCGGGTCACCAGGCCCTGCCCCGTCGTCCACAGGTTGGTGGTGACCCAGTAGAGGACGAGACCCGCTGGAAAGTTGAGGACGAAGAAGAGGAAGGCGAGCGGCAGGATCAGCAGCAGGATCCGCTGCGTCCGCTCCATCGTGGTCGACATCAGCAGCGTCGAGGTCGTCTGGCTGATCGCATAGATGGCGAGGAGCAGGTAGCCCGACCAGTGCGAGTTCGCGTCTGCGGTGATGTTCGGCACGACGTGGAGCCAGCCGAGCTCCGCGGTCGGGAAGTCCGGCAGGATCGTCTTCTCGAAGTCGCGCAGGACGAAGAAGAGCGAGATGAAGACCGGGAACTGCGCCACGAGGGGCAGGCAGGAGGCCGCAGGGTTGATGCGGTTCTCCTTGTAGAACTTCATCATCTCCTCGTTCAGCTTCTGGCGGTCGCCCTTGTGCTTGCGCTGGAGCTCCTTCATCTGGGGCGCGTGCCGCTGGAGGTTCTGCATCGAGTGGATCTGGCGCACCGTGAGCGGCACGAGCAGGATCCGCACGAGCACGGTGAGGGCGACGATCGACCAGGCCCAGGGGAGCCCGACCGACGAATGGAGGAAGCGCAGGACTGTCTCGAGGATGTCCTCGAGGGGGCCGAGCACGCTGGCGACGATCACGACCGGGCCCGCCCCGTGCGGAAGAGCCGCTGATCCTCGGCGCGATCGACGCCGCCGTGGCTCCACGGATTGCAGCGCGCGAGGCGCCAGAGCGCGAGCGTGCCGCCGCGCAGGACGCCGTAGCGCCTGACCGCCTCGAGCGCGTACTGCGAGCAGGACGGGTGGTACTTGCAGGAGCCGGGCGGCGTCAGCGGGCTGACGAGGAGCTGGTAGAGGCGCAGCAGCCCGAGCACCGGCAGGCGCAGGACGCCGCTCACGCGCGCGCCTTCGAGAGCACCTCTGCGAGGCGCTCCTCCAGCCACGCGTACCCGCGCGCCTCGACGGACTCCGGCAGGCCCGGGCGGGCGATCAGCACGTAGTCGAACCCCGGCGGGATCGTCTCCCGCTGCGCTCGCCACGCCTCGCGCAGCTGGCGCTTGATCCTGTTCCGCACGACTGCCGAGCCCGTCGCTCTCGGCACCGCCAGCCCGAGCCGAGGCTCCACCTCGTCCTCGTCCCGGCGGAACCAGTAGAGGACGAGCGAGCGCGTCGAGGTGGAGCGGCCGTGCCGGTAGACGGCATCGAAGTCGCGGGAGCGAGACAGGCGGTGCCGGCGCTGCACGTGGGCTTCCTCCGGCGCTACTCAGGCCGAGAGCCGCTTGCGGCCCTTGGCGCGGCGGCGCTTGAGGATCACCCGTCCGGCCTTCGTCGCCATGCGGGCACGGAAGCCGTGGCGACGCTTCCGGCGGCGGACGTTGGGCTGGTAGGTGCGCTTCATCGGGAGGCACGGCGCGAGGGGGCGCCGGGAGAGCCCGCTCCGCCCGGCGAGTATAGCGACGTCCTTCGGGCCGGCTTGTCCACAGTCGGTCCGTCGGCCCGGAGCCGCCCGGGCGGGGACGCGGGCAGTCGCGAGGCGCTGTTTTCCCCGGCGTTCTCCACACTTGTGGAGAGATCGCCCGCGAACTCGAAGATCCTGCAAACTGCGGGCTTTTGTCCAGGCTTCGGCACCCGTGTCGGGCCGCTTCGACGCTGCTATGCTCGGCGATTCCCCGAAGCGGCGAGGAGCTGAACGAGAGCACGTGGAGGACGTCGACGAACGGACTGCGGACACCCTGTGGAGCGAGGTTGCGGCCCGCCTCAGGGAGGCGCTGAACGAGACCACTTACAGGACGTGGTTCGCGGACGCCGCCGTGTCGGAGGTGACCGGCGACGCCGTCATCCTCACGGTCCCGAACGACTTCACGCGCGAGTGGATCGAGGGGCACTTCCTCGGCCTGATCCGCGCGATCGTCGCCGACACGACCGGCCGCGAGTTGCGCGTCCAGCTCCGGGTGCGCGAGGGCGCTCCCCGTGACGAGGCGCCGCCGCGGGTCAAGGACGCCGGCGCCGACGGTCTCGGCGGCACCCCCAAGTACACCTTCGACCTCTTCGTGATCGGCTCCTCGAACCGGTTCGCCCACGCGGCGGCGCTGGCGGTGGCGGAGGCTCCCGCGCAGGCCTACAACCCGCTCTTCATCTACGGCGGCACCGGGCTCGGGAAGACGCACCTGATGCAGGCGATCGGGCAGTACGTGGGGCAGCACTCGAGCGAGCTGACCGTCCGCTACGTCACGAGCGAGACCTTCATGAACGACTTCATCAACTCGCTGCGCGACAAGCGCATCGAGGGCTTCAAGCAGCGCTACCGCACCTACGACCTGCTGCTCGTGGACGACATCCAGTTCTTCGAGAACAAGGAGCGGATCCAGGAGGAGTTCTTCCACACGTTCAACTCCCTGTACGAGGGTGGCGCGCAGATCGTGATCTCGTCCGACCGCCCTCCGCGGGAGATCTCCACGCTCGAGGAGCGGCTGCGCTCGCGGTTCGAGTGGGGGCTCATCACCGACATCCAGCCTCCCGACCTCGAGACCCGCATCGCCATCCTGCGCAAGAAGGTCGACAACGATCGGATCGAGGTCTCCGACCCGCAGGTGCTCACCTTCATCGCCGGCAGGGTCTCCTCGAACATCCGCGAGCTCGAGGGCGCCCTGACCCGCGTCGTCGCCTTCTCGTCCCTCACGGGGCGCTCGATGACGGTCGAGCTCGCCCAGGACGTGCTGCGCGACGTGTTTCCCCAGGGCGAGGCTCCTCAGGTCTCGATCAAGCGCATCCAGGATCTCGTCTCGGAGCGCTTCGGCCTCTCGCTCGAGGAGCTCGTGGGGGAGCGCCGCTCGCAGAACATCGTCTATCCGCGCCAGGTCGCGATGTACCTCTCCCGCGAGCTGACCGACTCGTCGCTGCCGCGGATCGGCAAGGAGTTCGGTGGCCGCGACCACACGACGGTCATCCACGCGACCTCCAAGATCGCGCGGTTGATCCGTGAGGACCGCTCTGTGTACAACCTCGTGCAAGAGCTGACGGCGCGCGTGAAGCAGGTGCGCTGATCGGTGGAGAGTCTCGTTCACGCGACTCGGGGTTGTGGGCGGAGCGTCCTTCTCCCCAGCCGGCGTGCACAGGGCGGTTCTGCCCGTGAGCAGGGGTCTCTGCCGTCTTCCCCGTCGTCCACACTCCCTATGACTACGACGAGGAGTTTCTCTAAACCATGATGGAAACAGACATCGCCGTCGGCTCGGGCCTCAAGCTCACGTGCAGCCGGGACGAGCTCGTCGGGCGCCTGACGACCGTGGCGCGCGCCGTCTCGACCCGAAGCGCGGTTCAGGTGCTCCTCGGAGTGCTGCTCCGAGCCGAGGACGGCCGCCTCGAGCTCGCGGCAACCGACATGGAGCTGTCGCTGCGCGCCTCGCTGCCGGCGGAGGTCGAGGCGGAGGGCGCTGTCGTGGTGCCCGGACGGCTGCTCGTGGACCTCGTGCGCCTCCTGCCGGCAGCGGAGGTCTCGCTGGAGCACCGGGCCGACGAGGGGAGCCTGCGGATCGAGTGCGGCCCGGCGTCCTATAGGCTCAACACCTACAGCGCCGAGGACTTTCCGCGCCTGCCGGAGCTCGAGGCGCTGCAGACGTTCCCCGTCGAGCGGCGGGCGCTCCTCGAGACCGTGTCCCGTGTCGCACGCTCGGCCTCGCGCGACGAGTCGCGTCCCGTCCTGACGGGCATCCTCGTCCGCTTCGAGAGCGGCAAGCTCGTGATGGCGGCCACCGACTCCTACCGGCTGTCCGTGAAGGAGACGCCGCTCACGGGCGCAGGCCCGGAGCTCGAGGCGATCGTCCCGGCGCGAGCGCTCGTCGAGCTCGGGCGCAGCGCCGGCGGGGGCGAGACCCTGGAGCTCGGCGTGCTCGAGAACCAGGTCGTGTTCCGCACGGAGGGGGTCACGCTGACCACGCGGCGGATCGACGGGCAGTTCCCGAACGTCCAGCAGCTCCTGCCGGACGCCTTCGAGCACGAGGTGGCGCTGCCGCGGGGGGAGTTCCTCGACGCGGTGCGCAGGACGGCGGTGATGGTGCAGCGGAACTCGCCGCTGCGGCTGCGCTTCGCCGAGGGCGAGCTGACCGTCTCCGCGCAGACCCAGGACGTCGGCGAGTCGCGCGAGTCGCTGCCCGTCGCCTTCTCGGGCGAGCCGCTCGAGATCGGCTTCAACGCGGAGTTCCTGCGCGACGGCGTCGACTCGGTCAGCGGCGACGAGCTCGTGCTCAAGCTGATCAGTCCGCTGCGGCCCGCGGTGATCCAGGCGAGCGGCGACGCCTCGTGGTCATACCTGATCATGCCGATCCGGCTGGCCGGCTGATCGTCTCCCGGGTCTCGCTCCGAGACTTCCGCTCCTACGCCCGGCTCGACCTGGCGCTCCGCCCGGGCATCGTGCTCGTCGTCGGGCCGAACGGCGCGGGCAAGACGAACCTGCTGGAGTCGCTGCACGTGGGCACGCAGGGCTTCTCGCCGCGCACCCGGGTCGAGTCGCAGCTCGTGCGCTTCGGCACGGAGGGCTGCCGGATCGCCCTGCACGGCCGCCGCGCAAGCGGCGTGCCCGTCGACGTGGAGGTGGTGCTCCGGCGCGGCGAGGGCAGGCGAAGCAGGCTGAACGGCGCGCCCCTGCAAGCCGTCGAGGAGCTGCGGCGGGAGCTCGCGACCCTGGTCTTCACGCCGGACCGGCTCGCCGTCGTGAAGGGCGGGCCGCTCGTCCGGCGGGCCTACTTCGATCGCACGCTCGCGCGGTTGTTCCCGGCTCGGGCGGAGCTGTCGCCCGGCTACGGCGCAGCCCTCACGCAGCGCAACGCCGCCCTCAGGCGGGTCTCGCTCGGCCTCTCCACCCGTGAGGCGCTCGCGCCGTGGACCGAGCGTGTCGTGGATCTCGGGCGCGAGCTCGTGCTGGCTCGCCGGGACGCGGTCGAGCTGCTCTCCCCGGTGTTCGGGGAGCGAGCCTCTCAACTCGGCCTCGCCGCCGCACGACTGGCCTACGACGGCAGCCCGCCCACGGAGGAGGCGCTGGCGGCGCGGCTCGAGCGCGACCTCGAGCGGGGCACGACCGGACTCGGACCGCACCTGGACGACGTGTCGGTCACCGCAGGGACGCGCGAGCTCCGACTGTTCGGCTCCCAGGGCGAGCAGCGCCTCGCGGTGCTGTCCCTGCTGCTCGCGGAGGCCGGGCTGATCGCCGAGCGCACGGGGGAGCCACCGCTCCTGCTCCTGGACGACGTCCTCTCGGAGCTCGACCCCGACCGCCGCCGCTCGCTCGCCGAGCGCCTGCGCGGTACGGGCCAGACGCTGATCACGGCCACGAGCGCCTCCGCTCTGCCGGTCGAGGCCGACCAGGTGCTCGACGTCACGCCGGGCCTCGTGCAGGAGCGCGCGTAGTGGAGTCGCTCGAGCACGAGGTCCGCCGGGAGCTCTCCCGCTTCGGCCCGCAGGCCGGCATGGGCGAGCTCGTGGCGGTCTGGCCGGAGCTCGTGGGGGCGCCGATCGCCGCGAACGCGTGGCCCGCGCGGATCGCGGGCAACGGAACCCTGCACGTCGCGGTCAGCTCCTCGGCGTGGGCCTTCGAGCTGACGCAGCTCGCGCCGCAGCTCCTCGAGCGCCTGCGCGCGCGGCTCGCCGCGAACGCACCGTCCGCCCTGCGCTTCGCGGTCGGGCACCTGCCCCAACCCGCCGGTGACGTAGGCTCTGCCCCACAGGGACGCGTCGCGCCTCGCCCGGGTGCGGCCGAGTGGGTCCAGGCCGAGTCGCTGGCTGCTCCGATCGAGAACGACGAGCTGCGGCGTCTGGTCGCCCGAGCCGCCGCCGCCAGCCTCGCCAGGTCGGTTTCCAGCCGCCCGATTTGATAGACTGATCCCAGCCTGCAAGTAGGTATTTTGCAGGTCTTTTTATGACTGAAACCAACTACTCCGCCAAGGACATCACCGTGTTGGAGGGCCTCGAGCCCGTCCGACTCCGTCCGGGCATGTACATCGGCTCGACGGGACCCCGCGGTCTCCACCACCTCATCTACGAGGTGGTGGACAACTCGGTCGACGAGGCGCTCGCCGGCCGCAACGAGCAGGTCGACGTCTCGCTTCACCCGGACGGCTCGGTGACCGTCCGGGACTCGGGCTCGGGGATCCCGGTCGACCTGATGCCCGAGCAGGGCCTGCCGGCACTGACGGTCGTCCTCACGAAGCTCCACGCGGGCGGCAAGTTCGGCGGCGACGGCTACAAGGTCTCGGGCGGCCTGCACGGCGTCGGCGTCTCCGTCGTGAACGCGCTGTCGGAATGGCTGATCGCCGAGGTGCGCCGCGACGGCCAGGTGTACCGGCAGGACTTCGCCCGCGGCGTCCCGACCGGCGAGATGGAGATCGTCGGCGAGGCGGACGACACGGGCACCACGATCAGCTTCATGCCCGACCAGGAGATCTTCCAGGACGGGATCGAGTGGTCGACCGAGACGCTCGTCCAGCGCCTGCGCGAGACGGCGTTCCTGACGCGCGGCCTCCGCATCGTGCTCACCGACGAGCGCGAGGGGGAGGAGCGGCACGAGTTCCACTACGAGGGCGGCATCCGCGACTTCGTCGCCTACGTGAACGAGGCGAAGGAGCCCGTGCACAGGAACATCGTCTACATCGAGGGCACGAGCGAGCTCGGTGACGTGGAGATCGCGATGCAGTGGAACACCTCCTACGTCGAGTCTGTCTTCTCGTTCGCGAACAACATCAACACGCACGAGGGCGGCTCGCACCTCTCCGGCTTCAAGGGAGCCCTCACGGGCACGCTCAACCGGTACGCCCGCGAGAAGGCGCTGCTCAAGGAGAAGGAGGACAACCTCGAGGGCGACGATGCGCGCGAGGGCCTCGCCGCCGTGATCTCGGTCAAGCTGCAGGAGCCGCAGTTCGAGGGCCAGACGAAGACGAAGCTCGGCAACCCCTGGGTGCGTGGCCTCGTCGAGCAGACGGTCAACGCGAAGCTCGCCGAGTTCCTCGAGGAGAACCCGAACGACGCGCGGCAGATCATCCAGAAGGCGATCACTGCGCAGCGGGCGCGCCAGGCCGCGCGCAAGGCCCGCGACCTCACCCGACGCAAGGGCGCGCTCGAGGGCTCCTCGCTCCCGGGGAAGCTCGCCGACTGCCAGATCCGCGACCCCGAGGCCGCCGAGCTCTACCTCGTGGAGGGCAACTCGGCCGGCGGCTCGGCCGTCGAGGCTCGCGACCGCCTCTTCCAGGCGATCCTGCCGCTGCGCGGCAAGGTGATCAACTCCGAGAAGAACCGCATCAACAAGGTGCTCTCGAACACGGAGATCCAGTCGATCATCACCGCCGTCGGCACGAGCATCGGCGAGGAGTTCGACATCGCGAAGCTCCGCTACCACCGGATCATCGTGATGACCGACGCCGATCAGGACGGCTCCCACATCCGCACGCTGATCCTGACCTTTCTCTACCGGCAGATGCCCGAGCTCGTGGAGCGCGGTCACATCTACATCGCGGTGCCGCCCCTCTACAGGATCAAGATCGGCAACCGGGAGCAGTACGTCGAGAAGCAGTCGCAGTTCGAGGACCTGCTCGTGCGCGAGCGCGTGAAGGACATCGAGGTCAGCGACCGCAACGGCGTGACGTCGAAGCTGAGCGAGACGCGCTACGGCCGCTTCGCGCGGGCGCTGAGCGAGTTCGAGGGCTGGACGGGGCGCCTGCGCGCGGACTACGGCAACGCCGCCGCCGACTTCGTCGTCACGCACCGGCTCGTGGAGACCGAGGCCGGCGCGGTCGTGGACGTGCAACCGGCGCTCGACAGCCTCGCCGCCGACGGCTACGAGCTGACGATGGCCTCCTCCGACGAGGGCGGCTTCCGCATGAAGGTGATCGAGCGCGAGACGAGCGCGGCGAGCCACGTCGCCGTCCCCGCCGAGCTGCTCGCCTCGCGCGCCTACACGAACCTGCGCCGCACCTACGCCCGGCTCGTCGAGCTCGCCGGCGCCCCGCCCTTCTCGCTCGCCCTCGGGCGCAAGACCCGCGGGGCGGCGACCTTCCAGGACCTGCGCCACCAGCTGCTCGACCTGGCGAAGGACGGCATCCAGCTCAGCCGCTTCAAGGGGCTCGGCGAGATGAACCCCGACGAGCTGCGCGAGACGACGATGGATCCCGCGAAGCGGATGCTGATCCGCGTCGAGGTGGAGGACGCGTCGATGGCCGACCGGATCTTCTCCATGCTGATGGGCGACCAGGTCGAGCCGCGGCGCGAGTTCATCGAGCAGAACGCCAAGGACGTCAGGTTCCTCGATGTCTAGGGCCGTAGACCCCCGCTCCGACCGTGTCTGAGCTGACGCCCGAGGCGCTCGGGGGCGGCCGCATCGAGACGCGGGAGCTCGAGCAGGAGATGCGCTCGAGCTTCCTCGACTACGCGATGAGCGTGATCGTGTCGCGTGCGCTCCCCGACGTGCGCGACGGCTTGAAGCCGGTCCACCGCCGTGTGCTGTACGGGATGCACGAGTCAGGCATGCAGCCGAACCGGCCCTACAAGAAGTGCGCCCGCGTCGTCGGCGAGGTGATGGGCTCCTACCACCCGCACGGCGATCAGGCGATCTACGACACGCTCGTCCGCCTCGCCCAGCCCTTCTCGATGCGCTACCCGCTCGTCGACGGGCAGGGCAACTTCGGCAACATCGACGACTACCCGGCCGCCGCGATGCGCTACACCGAGTGCCGTCTGACGCGTCTCGCGACCGAGATGCTGCGCGACATCGATGCCGACACCGTCGACTTCGTCCCGAACTACGACGAGTCGCGGCGGGAGCCCGCAGTGCTGCCCGCGCGCTTCCCGAACCTGCTCGTCAACGGCTCGTCGGGGATCGCCGTCGGCATGGCGACGAACATCCCGCCGCACAACCTGTCGGAGGTGACCGACGCGCTCGTGGCGATGATCGACGAACCGACGATCGACGTCGAGCGCCTCGCGCGCCACGTGAAGGGGCCGGACTTCCCGACGGGTGGGATCATCCTCGGGCGGAGCGGCATCACCGACGCGTACCGCTCCGGGCGTGGCCGGGTCGTGATGCGGGCGCGCGCCCACGTCGAGGAGCTGCGCGGCGGCAAGTCGGCGATCGTCGTCACGGAGCTGCCCTACGGCGTCAAGAAGGGCGGCGACTCCGGCGTGATCAAGAAGATCGCCGACCTCGTCAACGACAAGGTGCTGACCGAGATCTCGGATCTCGCCGACTACTCGGACAAGTCGGGTATGCGGATCCAGATCGAGCTCAAGCGCGATGCGATCCCGCAGGTCGCGCTGAACAAGCTGTTCAAGCACACGCCGCTCCAGGCGACCTTCGGCTACAACGCCGTGGCGCTCGTCGACGGCGTGCCCCGCACGCTCTCGCTCCGCGCGATGCTGCAGCACTACCTCGACTTCCAGCGCGAGGTCGTGACGCGCCGCCTGAAGGACGAGCTGCGCAAGGCCGAGGCACGGGCACATGTCCTGCGCGGCTACCTGATCGCCCTCGACAACCTCGACGAGGTGATCGCGTTGATTCGCGGCGCCGACGACACGGACGCCGCGCGCGAGGAGCTGATGGCGCGCTTCGACCTCTCCGAGATCCAGGCGCAGGCCATCCTCGATCTGCGCCTCCGCGCGCTGACGGGCCTCGAGCGCAAGCGCGTCGAGCAGGAGCACCGCGACCTCGAGGAGCGGATCGGCGAGCTCCGCGCGGTGCTCGGTGACGAGGCCCGCATCGACGGCGTGATCCGCGAGGAGCTGCTCGAGATCAAGACCATCTACGCGAGGAGCGACGAGCGCCGCACCGAGATCATGGCCGCCGAGGGCGAGTTCCGGCTCGAGGACATGATCGCCGAGGAGGACATGGTGATCGCGATCACGCGCTCGGGCTACATCAAGCGGCTGCCCGTGACCGCCTACCGCGAGCAGCGCCGCGGCGGCATCGGCGTGATGGGGATGGAGTTGAAGGACGAGGACTACATCGAGCACCTCTTCGTCGCCTCGACCCACGACTACCTGCTCTTCTTCACCTCCGTCGGCAAGGTCTACCGGCTGAAGGTGCACGAGCTCCCGCTCGGCTCGCGCCAGTCGAAGGGCCGCGCGATCGTCAACCTGCTGCCGTTCAGGCAGCAGGAGCAGATCCGCGCGGTGATCCAGACCCGCGACTTCAAGGACGCCGAGTACCTCGTGTTCGGGACGAAGCGGGGCGTCGTGAAGAAGACGCGCTTCCTCGACTACAACACCCCGCTCAAGTCGGACGGCATCATCGCGCTCAACCTGCACGACGACGACGAGCTCATCGGCGTGCGCCACTCCTCGGGCGACGACGACGTGCTGATGGTGTCGCGCAAAGGGCAGGCGGTCCGCTTCCACGAGGGGGCGGTCCGATCGACCGGTCGCGCAACGGCAGGCGTGCGCGGAATGTCCCTGCGCGGCGAGGACGAGGTGATCGAGATGGTGATCGCCACGAACGACGCGGATCTCCTGGTGGTGACCGAGAACGGCTATGGCAAGCGCACGCGGATCGACGAGTACCGCCTGACGGGCCGGGGCGGCCTGGGCGTGAAGACGATTCAGCTCACGGAGGCCAAGGGCCGCCTGGTCGGCGCCCGCGTCGTGCGCGACGGGTACCAGGTGATGCTGATGTCGACCGGCGGCACCGTGATCCGCATGCCGGTCGAGGGCATTCGCCGGGCGGGTCGTTCCACGCAGGGCGTGATCGTGATGCGTCTCCGCGGCGACGAGCGGGTCTCCAGCCTTGCCCCCGTCGCCGAGCCCGAGGCGCCCGAGCAGGTGCTGGAGGGCGAGGAGGCGGTGGACGAGACCGCGACGACCAATGGCTCAGGTCGGGCCCGCGAGGTCGAGGAGCCGGAGGAGGTCGAGGAGCCGGAGGAGATCGAGGAGCCCGAGCCCGAGGGCTAGGGGGTCGCGGTGCGCAGGGCCTGCGCCGCAGCGTCGGGGTCGAGCGGGTTCACGAACACCCCGGCGCCGAGCTCGACTCCCGCCGGCGTCGTCAGCCGCGGCAGTGCCTCGAGGTGCCAGTGGCCCTCTCCGCCGAAGGGGGCGGCGTGCAGCCAGGCATTCGCCGGCACGGCCCCCTCGAGCGATCTCAGTCGCCGCCAGCCTTCCGCGAGCAGCTCGAGAGCGGTTGCGAGTCGCGCGCTCGTCCAGGCGTCCGGCTCGTGTCTGGTCGGAGCGACGAGGAGCTCGTAGGGCTCGCGGGAGGCGGCGGGGCAGAGGCTGACGACGCCGTCCCGCTCGGAGACGACGCGCGTTCCCTCCGCGCGCTCCGACGCGAGGTCGTCGCAGAGGACGCAGCGTCCCGCCGAGAGGGCCTGCTCCCTCGCCGGCAGCGGCGGCACCTCGCGCAGCCACACGAGCTGGGAGTGCGAGTGGGCGAGTGTCGCACCGGCGGCGCGGCCCTCGTTCACGAGTGCGTGGACGTAGTCGAAGCCCGCCTCCGCCGCGGCGCGCGCGCGGGCCTGCCAGGCGGCGGCGACGACCCCGAGCTCGTCCGGGGCGAGCTCGACGATGCTGCGCACGTGCCGCGGGCTGTGCACCACCACCTCCTGCCGCTCGAACGCGGGGTAGAGGTTCGGCACGACCCGGACTTGCCAGCCGGGCGAGTCCGGCGCGCGTGAAGACTGCGGCAGTGCCAGCGCCTCGGGTGGCGTCCGCTCCTCGCGGCCCTCGCAGAAGGGGCAGCTCTCGAGCTCGCCCTCGCTCGGCGCCTCGGCCGGCGGGCGGGTCTGCCCGGGACGACTCGCCCGCCGCGGCGCGATCACGACCGAGCGGCCCGAGTGCGGATCGATCCGGAGCGGGGGACTCGTGCGGGGCGGCTCCGCGGCTTCGGCAGGCCTCTCCACCTTGTAAGGATTGTATTGGGGCGGCGCTCGGGCGCTTGAGCTCGAGCCGCGATCGCTGATACCCCTCTCGACCTCCCCCGCGTGAAGCTCCTCGCTGCAATCCTCCTGCTCCTCGCGCTCGACGCCGGCCCGGCGCGGGCCGAGCCCGCGAGCATCGTCACCCGCGAGGTGCCTCTCGGCGCCACTCGAGCGCTGCACGCGACCGCGGCGACCCCGCGCTTCGACCTCGTCGGCCTGCACTGGCAGGGCTCGGGCAGCGTGCGCTTCCGCACCCGTGCGCTCACGGGCCGCTGGAGCCCGTGGCGCCCCGCGGCGCCCGAGTACGAGGACCTGCCCGACGCGGGCACGGGCGAGGGAAGCCGCGCGGGCTGGCGGCTCGGCAATCCCTACTGGACGGGGCCGTCCGACGCCATCCAGTACCGCCTGAGCGGCCGGGTTCGCCGCCTCCGTGCACACTTCGTCCGCAGCCCGCCCACAGCAGCAGCGCTCCCTGTGTCCGGGGACGCTCGCACGCCGGCGCTCGCCGCCTCGCCGGCGATCGTGCCGCGACTCTCCTGGGGCGCGAACGAGCTGATCAAGAGGGAGCCGCCTCGCTTCGCCGGGGCCGTGCGGTTCGCCGTCATCCACCACACAGCGGGCGCGAGCAGCTACTCGCGCGCCGAGTCGGCGGCGATCGTGCGGGCGATCCAGCTCTACCACGTGCGTGGAAACGGCTGGAACGACATCGGCTACAACTTCCTCGTCGACCGCTACGGT
Organism: Actinomycetota bacterium; assembly: GCA_013696185.1. GTDB lineage: Bacteria > Actinomycetota > Thermoleophilia > Gaiellales > Gaiellaceae > JACCZA01. The sequence continues at coordinate 10,038 of JACCZA010000045.1, read as the reverse complement.
CAGGTCTTCGAGGGGCGCTATGGCGGCGCCGACCGGAACGTGATCGGGGCGCACGCCCAGGGCTTCAACACCGGCTCGACCGGCATCGCGGTGATCGGGAGCTATGGCTCGGAGGGAATCACGCCGGCGGCGCGTGCGGCGATCGTGCAAACGCTCGCGTGGCGCCTCGACGTGGCTCACGTCGACCCGCTCGAGCCGTTCTCCTGGATCTCCGGTGGCAACCCGCGCTTCAGCCGGGGCGCGCCGGTGTTCCTGCGCCCGGTCTCGGGTCACCGCGATACGGGCTTCACCGACTGTCCCGGCGCCGTCCTCTATCGCGCTCTCGACGGCCTCGCCCGCGACGTCGCCGGGACGGGGCTGCCGAAGCTGTACGCACCGAGGGTCGACGGCACGCTCGGCAAGACGATCCGCTTCACGGCGCGGCTGTCTACGCCGCTCCCCTGGCGGGTCGTCGTGACGGACGCCCGTGGCAGGCAGGTCGCCCTCGGGGCGGGCACCGGCTCCGCAGTGCTCTGGAGCTGGAGCTCGCAGCGTGCCGCCGCGGGCGCCTACTCCTACGCGATCACGGCCGGCTCGGGGCCCTCGACCGTCCTCGCCGCGACCGGCACACTCGGCCGTAAGGACGGCTCTCCTCCTCCGCCCCCACCGCCTCCTCCTCCGCCCCCGCCACCCCCGCCTCCTCCCACGGGAGCGGTCCTGCTGAGCGATGCGCGCGCGGAGCCCACGGCGGTGACCCCGAACGGCGACGGCGTGGACGATTCGGCGCAGATCCACTACGCGCTCGGCGCCCCTGCCACGGTGACCGTGACGCTGGTCGATCCGGCCGGCAACGTCCTCGCGACGCTCTTCGCCGAGCCCCGCCTCGCGGGCACCCACCGCTTCGCCTTCTCGGCGGACGCCGTGCCCGACGGCCTCTACACGATCGTCCTGTCGGCGAGCGGAACGGCGGGAACGGCGAGCGCGACGGTGCCGATCCTGGTCAACCGGACCCTCTCGGCGCTCGCTGCCGAGCGCCCGGTCTTCTCCCCGAACGGCGACGGGCGCGAGGACACGTTGCGCCTCACGTTCACCCTCGCCGCCCCGGCGCAGGTGACGCTCCGTATCCTCGCCGGGGGAGGCTGGCTCGCCACGCCGTTCAGCGGGCCGCTCGCGGCAGGCCCGCAGACCCTCGAGTGGGACGGCAGCAAACGGATCGGCAGGCTGCTCGACGGCGCGTACGAGGCCGAGCTCGCGGTCACGGACACGATCGGGACGGTCTCCGGACGCGTGCAATTCACCTCGGACACGAAGGCCCCGCAGCTCGCGCTCGTGGCGGTCTTCCCGCTGCGCCTGCGCCTGAGCGAGCCCGCCGAGGTGGTGGTGCTCGCGGACGGCGCCCGGCAGGCCGTGACGCGAACGGCGCCGGGCGTCTTCACAGTGAGCGTGGGTGCCAGGCCGAGGCGGCTCCGGGTCGTGGCGACGGATGCCGCGGGCAACGCGAGCCTCCCGCTCGGTCTCCCTTAGGAACGCACTCGGCGACCCGTGGCGGGCGGTACGCGAGACGTCGGCGCCGGCCCGCCCGTGCGACCTCCCCACTACAATCGCCGGATGCTTCGCCCCCGCGAACCCCGCGCCGGCCGGTGAGGGCCCGGGCGCTCGAGGCGCCGCTCGGACAGGAGGGGATCGAGGCGGTCCTGCCGCACCGCGCGCCCTTCCTCTTCCTGGACGAGGTGCTCGAGCTCGTGCCGGGCAGCCGCGTGGTCGCCCGCTCGACCGTCCGGGAGGACTGGTGCCGGGGTCACTTCCCCGGCAACCCGATCATGCCGGGCGTGCTCATCGTCGAGGCGCTCGCGCAGGCGGGCGCGGTCGCCGTTCTGTCGCAGGAGGACAATCGCGGCAAGCTCGCGCTCTTCGGCGGGATCGACGGCGTGCGCTTCAAGCGCGTCGTCAGGCCGGGCGACGAGCTCACGCTGCTGTGCGAGCTCGAGCAGGTGCGTGGGCCGATCGGCCGTGGCAAGGCACGCGCGACGGTCGGCGCCGAGCTGGCCGCCCGCGGCACGCTCACCTTCGCGGTGGGCGCGTGATCGGCGCGACGAACGGCGCGCGGGTCTCGATCACGGGGCTCGGCTGCTGCACGCCCGAGCGCGTAGTCACGAACGACGACCTGTCGCGGACGCTCGACACCTCCGACGAGTGGATCCGCGAGCGCACCGGCATCCGCGAGCGCCGCATCGCCCTGCCCGAGCAGGCGCTGTCGGACCTCGCCCTGCCCGCCGCCCGCCAGGCGCTCGCCCAGGCAGGCGGCGAGCCCTCCTCGATCGACCTGCTGATCGTCGCCACGGTCACACCGGACATGGTCTTCCCCTCCTCGGGCGCTGTCCTGGCCGACCGGCTCGGCATGCCCGACGCGGCGGCCTACGACCTCTCGGCGGGCTGCACGGGCTTCATGTACGCGCTCGCGCAGGCCTACGGGATGATCGCCGGCGGCCTCTCGTCGCGGGCGCTCGTCGTCGGGGGCGACGTCCTCTCGAAGATCGTCGACTGGAGCGACCGCAGCACCGCCGTCCTCTTCGGCGACGGCGCGGGCGCCGTCGTGCTCGAGGCGGTGGACGCGGGCGGCTTTCTCGGCTTCGAGCTCGGCGCCGACGGCGCGGGCGGGGTCCACCTGAACCTGCCGGCCGGAGGGTCGCGCATGCCCGCGACCGCCGAGTCGGTGGCGGGGGGGCAGCACCTCGTGAAGATGAACGGGCCCGAGGTGTTCAAGTTCGCCACCCGCGTGCTCGTGTCGTCCGCCGAGCGCGTGCTCGCCGAGTGCGGGCTGTCGGTCGCCGACATCGACCTCTACGTGCCGCACCAGGCAAACGTCCGGATCATCGACTACGCGGTGCGCAAGCTCGGCATCGCTCGCGAGCGGGTCGTCGTCAACGTCGATCGCTTCGGCAACACGTCGTCGGGCTCGATCCCGCTCGCGCTCGCCGATGCCGCCGCCGACGGGATGTTGCACCCCGGTCAGACGGTGCTGATGACGGGCATGGGTGCCGGGCTCACCTGGGGCTCCGCGGTGATGGAGTGGACCGGGCAGACGAACGGCAACGGGCAGAGCAGGCGTCGAGAGGAGACGGTCGGTGGGTAAGGTCGCGTTCTGTTTTCCGGGCCAGGGCTCGCTCGAGGCGGGCATGGGTCGAGACGTCGCCGAGGCGATTCCCGAGGCGATGGAGGTGTTCGACCGGGGCAGCGAGGCGTCCGGTCTCGACCTGCGCCGCCTCTGCTTCGAGGCGCCCCTCGAGGAGCTCGTCGAGACCGAGGTGCAGCAGCCTGCGCTCGTCGCGACGAGCCTCGCGATCCTCGCGGCGCTCGAGACGCGCGGGCTGCGACCCGACTACGTGGTCGGCCACTCGGTCGGGGAGTTCGCCGCCCTCGCGGCGGTCTCGGCGATCGAGACGGGCCCCGCGATCGGGCTCGTGCGCGAGCGCGGGCTCGCGATGGCCGCGGCGGCCCGGGAGCACCCGGGCTCGATGGCCGCGATCCTCGGTCTTCCCGACGAGGTGGTCGAGTCGCTCTGCCGCCGCATCATCGGCGTCTGGCCGGCGAACTACAACTGCCCCGGTCAGGTGGTCGTCTCGGGCGAGGACGAGGCAGTCGAGGAGTGCTGCAGCGAGGCCGAGGCCCAGGGCGCGCGGCGCGCGATCAAGCTCAAGGTCTCGGGCGCCTTCCACAGCCCGCTCGTCGCCCGTGCCGCCGACCGGCTGCGGCCGGCGCTCGACCGGGTGCGCGTGTCCGAGCCGGTCGCCCCGTTCGTCTCGACGGTGACCGCGAGCATCGAGCCCGCCCACCGGATCGCCGGGCTCCTCGTCGAGCAGCTGACGGCGCCCGTCAGGTTCACGCAGGCGACGAGCGAGCTGGTGCGACAGGGTGTCCGCACCTTCGTCGAGGTGGGCCCGGGGAACGTCCTGTCGGGCCTGGTCCGGCGCATCGACAAGAGCGTCAAGGCGGTGCCCGTGAACAACCTGGAGTCGCTGCAGAAGCTCGAGGAGACGCTCTCCGCTGCCTGACTCGCCTCCGGTCGGCGGCGTGTTCTGCTCCCTGGCTGGCAAGACGGCGCTCGTCACCGGTGGCTCGCGGGGCATCGGTCGCGCGATCGCGTTCGAGCTGGCCCGTGCGGGCGCGAGCGTCGTCGTCGGCTACCGCTCGGGCGCCGAGGAGGCGACGGCGGTCGCCGAGGAGATCGGCGGCCGGGCGGCGCAGGCCGATGTCGCCGACCCCGAGCAGGCGCGACGGCTCGTGCAGGAGGCGGGCGACCTCGACGTCCTCGTGAACAACGCGGGGCTGACGCGGGACGGCCTCCTGGCGCGCATGTCCGACGAGGACTGGCGGGTCGTCCTCGAGACCAACCTCGGCGGCACCTTCCACACCTGCCGTGCTGCCGCGCGGGGAATGATGAAGCGCCGCGCCGGCGCGATCGTCAACGTCTCCAGCATCGTCGGGCTGCACGGGAACCCCGGGCAGACCAACTACTCGGCCTCGAAGGCGGGGATCATCGGCTTCACGAAGGCGCTCGCCCGCGAGCTCGGGAACCGCGGCGTGCGCGCCAACGTCGTCGCCCCGGGCTACGTCGCCACGCGGCTGACCGACGACCTACCGGAGGAGCTGCGAGGGGCGATGCTCGCGAGCACGCCGCTCGGCCGCCTCGGGCGCCCGGAGGACGTCGCGGGCGCGGTGCGCTTCCTCTGCTCCGACGAGGCGTCGTACGTGACGGGCGAGGTGCTGCTCGTCGACGGCGGTCTCGGTATGTAGGTTCTCGGCCGATGAGCAGTACGAACGGAGCCGGCCGCCGGCGCGTCGTGATCACCGGGCTCGGTGCCGTGACGCCGCTCGGCAACGATGTCGAGACGACCTGGGAGAGCCTGATCGCGGGTCGGGCCTCGGCCGCTCCGATCACGGCGTTCGACGCGACCGAGTATCCCGTCACCTTCGCCTGCGAGCTGAAGGACTTCGATCCGGCAGCGTGGATCGAGCGCAAGCAGGCGAGGCGCATGGACCGCTTCTCGCAGATGGTCCTCGCCGCCGCGCGCCAGGCCGAGCAGGACTCGGGCCTCGACGTGGCCGCGGCGCCCGACCGCGTGGGCGTCTCGGTGGCGACCGGGATCGGAGGCCTGAAGTCCTTCCAGGACTGCTACCACACGCTGATCGACCGCGGCCCCGACCGGGTCAACCCCTTCTCGATCCCCGCGATCATCCCGAACATGGGCGCCGCGTGGGTCTCAATGGAGCTCGGCACGCGCGGGCCGCTGACTTCCCAGTGCACCGCCTGCGCCGCCTCCAACATGGCGATCGGCGAGAGCGCAGACGCGATCCGGCTCGGCCGCGCGGACGTGATGCTCGCCGGTGGAACCGAGGCGCCCGTGACGCGGGTCGGGATCGCGGGTTTCGGCTCGATGCGGGCGCTGTCACGTCGAAACGACGATCCGGAGGGCGCCAGCCGACCGTTCGACGCCGCCCGCGACGGCTTCGTGATGGGCGAGGGGGCTGCCATCCTCGTGCTCGAGGAGCTCGAGCATGCCCGAGCCCGAGGCGCGCGCATCTACGCGGAGCTGGCCGGCTACGGGCTCTCCTCCGACGCGACGCACATCACCGAGCCCGACCCGACCGGCCTGAACCCCGCCCGGGCGATGACGATGGCGTTCTCCGACGCAGGCATCGATCCGTCCGAGATCGACTACGTCAACGCCCACGGCACCTCGACCCCGCTCGGCGACGCGAGCGAGACACGGGTGATCAAGATCGCGCTCGGGCAGGAGAACGCGGCGCGCGTTCCCGTCTCCTCGACGAAGGGCGCGACCGGGCACTGCCTCGGCGCCGCGGGCGCGATCGAGGCGATCTTCACGACCCTCGCGATCGACCGCGGCATCCTGCCGCCCACGATCAACCACGACGAGGCCGACCCTGCCTGCGATCTCGACTACGTCCCGAACGAGGCGCGCGAGGCCGAGGTGCGGGTCGGCGTGTCGAACTCGTTCGGCTTCGGCGGGCACAACGCCTGCATCGTGATCCGCGGGCTCGACGACTGATCCAGGCGGCAGACGTGGCCGGGCGCTGGGCGACATTCGACTGCTACGGGACGTTGATCGACTGGAATGCGGGCATCGGCGCCGTGCTCGAGCGGCTGTTCGGCGTCGAGCATGCGCCGCGGCTGCTCGAGCGCTACCACGAGCTCGAGCCGGGGGTGCAGGCAGAGGCGTACCGGCCCTACGCGGTCGTGCTCGGGCTCACGCTGGAGCGGCTCGCAGCGGAGTCCGGGTACGGCCTCCCGGAGGGCGAGTCGGCCATGCTCGCGCGCTCCCTGCCCGAGTGGCCGCCCTTCCCCGAGGTGCCCGAGGCGCTCGCCGAGCTGCGCCGGCGGGGGTGGAGCCTCGGCGTGCTCTCGAACTGCGACCGCGAGCTGCTCGCCGCGTCGCAGCTGGCGCTCGGCGTGCCCTTCGACGTCACGGTCGCCGCCGGGGACGTCCATTCCTACAAGCCTGCGCACGGGCACTGGGAGCGCTTCTTCGAGCTGACGGCCGCGGAGCGGGGCCGCCACGTGCACGTCGCGGCGAGTCTGTTCCACGACGTCGTTCCTGCGTCGGAGCTCGGGCTCACGTCGGTCTGGGTCAACCGGCTGGGTGAGGCCGCCGACCCCCGGCCGGCGCGCGAGCTGCCTGACATCGAGGCTCTGCCCGAGACGCTCGACGAGCTGGTGCCGGCTTGAGGGTCCGTCACGCTGTCGGCGTCCGTCTGTACGAGCGCGTCGGGATGACCACGGCGCGGCGGAACGACCGGTGGGAGAAGCCCCTGTGAGCCGCCTGCGTGCCCGATGCCCCTTCTGCCGGACGCTGACGGCGGTCGCGCTCGGTCCGGAGTACGAGTGCCACGCCTGCGGCCACGAGTTCGCCGCGGGGCTCGTGCGCGTGCCGCGGGCCTGGGGGAAGGATGGGGAGGCCATGGCCGCGGCGGCGTGGCTCGACCTGCCCTGGCCGGAGACGGGAGTCGTCGCGGAGGACTCCCTGCCCGAGCAGAGCGCCGCGCTCGCGAGCGAGCTGCCGGACCGGCCGCTCGTGCTCGGCGGCTGCTGCTGCGCCCACGTCGGCGCCGTGACTGCCCTCGCGTCGGGGAGGGACCGGGTCGCGCTCGTCTGGCTCGACGCCCACGGCGACCTGAATACGCCCGAGACGTCTCCCTCCGGCAACAAGTGGGGCATGCCCCTGCGGATGCTGATCGACGCCCAGGTCGTGCTGGCCGACGACGTCGCGCTCGTCGGAGCCAGAGCTCTCGACCCGGCGGAGGAGGAGTTCGTGGCCGCGAGCGGGCTCCACACCGGGCAAGGGGCGGTCGACCGCGCCCTCGCCGACACGAGCTGCGTCTACGTCGCCCTCGACGGCGACGTGCTCGACCCGGGCGAGATCACGCCGTTCATGCCCGAGCCTGCCGGCCTCTCGCTCGTGGAGGCCGAGGACGTCCTGCGCGAGGTCTGCGCGAGCGCGACGGTGATCGGCGCGGGCCTCTCGGGCCTGACGGCCGACCCGCGCAACGTCGAGCCGCTCGTCCGCCTGACGCGGGCGCTCGGTCTGTAGGTCCCTGGGGCTCGGGCGGGCATGGAGGAGCACTAGACTCAGGCGCTCAATGGCGAGCCGGATCGACGTCTCCGTCGAGCACAAGCACCTCCCACCCCCCGAGGGGGGGAAGCGAAACCCGAACACCTGCCCGAGCTGCGCCTCGCACTACCGCGACGACGAGCTCGACGCCTCGCTCTGGGTCTGCCGGCACTGCGGCCACCACTTCCCCATGCGCGCCCGCGCGCGCATCGCGCAACTCGCCGACGAGGGGAGCTTCGTCGAGCAGGCCGCCGATCTGCGCTCCGAGGATCCGCTCGACTTCTTCGACCTTCGCCCCTACACGGAGCGGCTCGCGGAGGCGGAGCTCGCGACGGGGCTCGGCGAGGCGATGGTGATCGGCGAGGCGACGCTCGACGGCCACGGCTGCGAGCTGGCGGTGATGGACTTCGCCTTCATGGGCGGCTCGATGGGCAGCGTCGTGGGGGAGAAGTTCTCCCGGGCCTGCGACAGCGCAGCCGAGCGCCGCGTGCCGCTGATCGCCGTCGCGGCGTCGGGCGGGGCGCGCATGCAGGAGGGCATCCTCGCGCTGATGCAGATGCCGAAGACCGTCTGCGCCGCCGAGGACCTGCGCGACGCGCGCGTCCCTCTCGTCACCGTGCTCGGCCATCCGACCACCGGCGGCCTGCTTGCGAGCTTCGCGAGCCTCGGCGACGTCCTGCTCGCCGAGCCGGGCGCGCTCATGTCCTTCGCGGGCCCGCGCGTCGTGCAGCAGACGACGCGCGAGAAGCTCCCGGACGACTTCGGCCTGGCCGAGTCCAACCTCCGCTACGGTCACGTCGATGCGATCGTGCCCCGGCCGGAGCTCCGCTCGACTCTGGCCCGCCTGCTGAGGCTCTTCGACCGTGGCGAGTGAGGCCGAGCTCAGGCTGCGCGAGCGCCTGGGCAAGCTGCGCGCCACCCGCCTGCTCGGTCGGACCGGGCTCTCCGGCGAGCTCGAGCGGCTCCAGCGCCAGCTCGACCTGCTGGCCGCCGAGCCCACCGACGAGGAGATCTGGCGCTCGGTCGAGCTGGCCCGACACCAGGATCGCCCCTACACGCTCGACTACGTCGGCCGTCTGCTGGACGACTTCTTCGAGCTCCACGGCGATCGCACCCGCGCCGACGACGCGGCGATCGTCGCCGGCCTGGGTCGTCTCGACGGTCGCACGATCGTGCTCGTCGGCCAGCAGAAGGGGCGCGACATCAAGGAGCGCACGCGGCGCAACTTCGGCATGGCCTTCCCCGAGGGCTACCGCAAGGCGATGCGGGCGATGGAGCTCGCCGAGCGGCAGGGCTTTCCGCTCGTCTCGCTCGTCGACACCCCGGGCGCCTATCCGGGCGTCGCGGCCGAGCAGCACGGCCAGGGCGGCTCGATCGCGCGCTCCCAGGCGACGATGGCCCGACTCACCGTGCCGACGGTCGCCTGCGTGATCGGCGAGGGCGGCTCGGGGGGAGCGATCGCGCTCGCGCTCTCGGACCGGGTGCTGATGCAGGAGCACGCGATCTACTCGGTGATCACGCCCGAGGGCTGTGCGGCCATCCTCTGGCGCGACGCCTCCGAGGCGAAGAAGGCGGCAGCGGCGTTCAAGCCCGACGCTGCCCACTGCCTCGAGCTCGGCGTGATCGACGGCATCGTGCCCGAGCCGGCGGGAGGGGCTCACCTCGACCACGAGGAGGCGGCGCGCCTGCTCGGCGCGTCGCTGCGGGAGGCGCTGGAGGACCTCGACGGCATCCCCGGCGAGGAGCTTCGCCGCACCCGCCGGGCGAAGTTCCGCTCGCTCGGCGTGTTCGCGTAGAGGATCCGTGATCCACATGTCCACAGGGTTATCCCCACGGTTGTGAGCGCCCGCCGCGCCCGCCGGACAGCCCCGGGGAGAGGGCGCTAGCGTGGCCGAGGCCAGGCTGCGCGAGTACCGGCGCAAGCGCGACCCGAAGGGGACGCCCGAGCCCTTCGGCAACCGCAAGGACGGCGGCGCCCCGATCTTCGTCGTCCAGCGCCACGACGCGCGGCGGCTCCACTACGACCTGCGTCTGGAGCGGGAGGGTGCGCTCGCGAGCTGGGCGGTGCCGAAGGGCGTGCCGCTCGAGCCTGGCCAGCAGCACCTGGCGGTGCACGTGGAGGACCACCCGCTCGAGTACGCGAGCTTCGAGGGCGAGATCCCGCAGGGCAACTACGGCGCAGGGCTGGTCGAGATCTGGGACGAGGGGACGTACGAGCTGGTCGAGGAGAAGCGTGACGGCGGCCTGACCTTCCGGCTCGCGGGGAAGCGGCTCGAGGGCACGTGGGCGCTCGTCCCGGCGAAGCTCTCGGGCGACGCGAAGAACTGGCTGTTGATCAAGAAGCGGGACCAGTCGCGTCCCGGGCCGCGCGAGCGGTCCCGCTACGCGCCGATGCTGGCGATGCTGGCCGAGCGCGTCCCGACCGGCCCCG
>JACCZA010000043.1 GCA_013696185.1 Actinomycetota bacterium | reverse complement strand
GATGCCCGCCGCCAGGCGATCAGCGGGCCGATCCCCATCAAGAGGAGCAGCGGCAGCCCGAACGAGCGCAGGAAGAAGTCGTAGTAGGGCCGCCCCACGCTGACGGCCTCGCCGCGCACTGCCTCCGAGAGGAGCGGAAAGATCACGCCCCAGAGGATCGTCAGGCAGAGCGCGACGAGGAGGAGGTTGTTGTAGAGGAAGGTGGCCTCGCGGGAGACGAGCGACTCGAGCCGCGTCTGCGAGCGGAGCAGCGGCAGGCGGGCGAAGACGAGTGCGAGCGAGCAGGCGGTGACGAGCGCGATGAAGCCGAGGAACCAGGGACCGAGCGGGCTCTGCGTGAAGGAGTGGATCGAGTTGACGACGCCGGAGCGGGTGAGGAACGTCCCGAACAGCGAGAGGCAGAACGCGCCGATCACGAGCAGCATGTTCCAGACCTTGAGCATGCCGCGCTTCTCCTGGATCATCACCGAGTGCAGGAACGCGGTCGCCGCGAGCCACGGCATCAGGGCGGCGTTCTCGACGGGGTCCCACGCGTAGAAGCCGCCCCAGCCGACCTCCTCGTAGGCCCAGTGGGCGCCGAGCAGCTGGCCGACACCGAGGAAGGCCCACGCGGTGAGCGTCCAGCGGCGCGTCGCGACGATCCAGCGCTCGTCGCTGCGGCGGGCCAGGAGCGCCCCCATCGCGAAGGCGAAGGGGATCGTGAGGCCGACGTAGCCGAGGTAGAGCAGGGGCGGGTGCGCCAGCATGTAGGGGTTCTGCAGGCTCGGCGTCATACCCGCGCCCTCGGCGGGGGCGGGCTGCGTCGCGAACGGGCTCGAGACGGCGACGAGCATGAACGCGAAGAAGACGCAGACCGCTGCGAGCACGGGGACGACCCAGGCGAGGACGTCCGGGCCGACCCGCCGGCCGAGCGCGACCGCGGCGGCCGAGTAGCCGGTCAGGACGAGCAGCCAGAGCAGGAGCGAGCCCTCCTGGCCGCCCCAGAAGGCCGACAGCGTGTACGCCGTCGGGAGGTCGCTGCTCGTCGTCTGGGCGACGGCGACGAAGCCGAAGTCGTGTCGCAGGAGCGCCGAGACGAGCACGAGGGAGGCGAGCGCTGTCGAGGCGAACGCCGCCAGGAGGGCGTTCTGGGCCGAGCGCGCCAGCCGGCGACGCCGGGCCCGGGCCGCGTAGCCGCCGGCAACGAGCGCGTAGAGCGCGAGGCCGAGCGAGAGGATGAGGGCGGCGCGACCGAGCTCAGGCACTGCTGCGGGAGCCCGAGTCCTTCGGCACGTACTTCGACGGGCACTTCGTCACGAGCGTGTCCGGCACGGCGACGAAGACGCCGCCGACGAGCGCGCCCTCGACCACGACGTCGCGGTCGGTGCGGAAGAGATCCGGCACCGAGCCCCGGTAGAGCACGGGCACGGTCGCCTTCCCCTCGACGTCGCGAAGACGGAAGCGCAGGCCGCTCCCGCGCGGGTTGCCGTCGGGCTTGCCGACGACCTTGCCGACGAGCGAGACGCGACCGGCGCGCCCCTCGAGCTGACTCGGGCGGAGCGACGGCGTTCCGCCCCCCGCAATCGAGGTGTAGAGCAGGAAGACCGCCAGGAGCGCCGCCACCGAGAGGGCGATCACGAGTCGCGCGGGGCTGCGCCGGCGAGCCACGGCGGCAGTTTACCCGGCGACCTCCGGGCCGGGCGCCGGCGGGTGACGGAGGACTAGCGCTGCGAGGCGGATGCGGAGCGCCGGTCCGGCACGCGGTAGCCGTGCTCGTGGCAGAGCGAGCCCGGCAGATCCTCCGTGAGCGCGTCGCAGTACCCCTTGCCGTAGGCGGCACGCATGATCGCCGCGACCACCTCGAGGTTCCACTCCCCCACCTCGCAGGCCTCACGCCAGAGGTCGGTCAGACGGACGTCGATGTCGAGCTCGAGGAGATCGAGGCGCGAGGGGCTCGTTTGCATGTTGGAAAGGGTAGGAACGGCACCGGACGACAAGGTGGGCGGAAACCTCGTGCGCCGAACGTACGTTCGCGCCTAGCGTAGCGAAACGCTCCCGCCGGGACCCGGTTCGTTAGCGTGACCCCGTGCCGTCCCTGCGCTACGGCCCCGCGCGCGTCCCCTCGCGCACGAGTCCCGAGGCCGCGGTCGAGCTCCTGCTCGAGCGAGGCTACTCCGCCTGCGAGATCGACTTCGAGGGCGGCTTCTGGATGGACTACCCCTGGGCCGCGCGGCTCGGAGAGGCCGCCGCCGGAGCGGGGATCGCACTCTCCGTGCACGCGCCCATCGCCGGCTTCCTCGGCCACCTGGAGCGCGACCGCAAGCACCGCATGGCGGTTGGCATGCTCGATCACTCGGCCGGGATCGCGACCGCCTGCGGCGCCGAGGTCGTCGTCATGCACCCGGGCTTCCTGCTCGGACGCGAGCGCGAGGCGGCGCTCGAGGCCCTCGTCGAGCAGCTCGGCGACCTGCGCGAGCGGCTGGCGGCCAAGGGCCGCGCGGTGCCGATCGGCCTCGAGGTGATGGGCCGGGTGCGCGAGCTCGGCAGCGCCGCGGACGTCTTCGCGGTCGCGGCACGCCTGCCCTGGGTGCGGCCCGTGATCGACTTCGCCCACCTGCACGCGGTCACCGATGGGGGCTTCACCGACGCGGACACCTTCGCAGGCGTCCTGGCCGTGGCCGACGACGTCCTGGCGCCCGAAGCGCCCTTCCACATCCACTTCTCGGACATCGCGTTCGCCAACCGCAACGAGACGAAGCACCTGCCCTACGGCGACGGCTCGCTGCGGGCAGAGCCGCTACGGGAGGCGCTCGGGCGCTTCGAGCGGTCGGCGACAGTGATCACCGAGGCGCCGGACGAGGCGTCGAATCAGGCCATCGGCGCGGCGCTCGGGATCGGCGAGACCGCCGCCAGCCGGCGCTCGTAGGGCTCCGCCTCGTCCTCACGCCCACGCTCGCGCAGGAACGCCGCCAGGGTCTCGAGCGGGAGGCGCTCGGAGAAGCGGAAGTCGGTGCCCTCGAGGATCGCGAGCGCCTCCCGCAGCAGCGTCTCGGCCTCCTCGTCACGCCCCTGGGCGGCCCGGACGAGCGCGAGCGCGACGCGCGTCGTCGCCCGGGAGCCCTGGTCGCGCGAGCCGACCGTCTCCCGCGACTCGAGGGCGCAGCGCTCGGCCTCCTCGAGCTTGCCCTGCTCGAGCAGCACCTGGGCCAGGGTGCGCTGGCTCTCGACGAGCGTGCCGCGATCCTCGAGCGGCTTCAGCGTCCTGATCGCCTCGCGCATCAGCTTCTCCGCGCCCAGCAGGTCGCCTCGGCGCCAGCGCACGAAGCCGAGCCAGTTCAACATGCGCGCCGTGTCGGTCGCGGCGCCCGCCTCGGCGAAGAGGTCGCGCGCGAGCGTGAACGCCTCCTCCGCCTCGACGAGCTCCTCCCGGCGGGCGTGGCGCTCGGCCTCGAGGCGGGCGATCCAGGCCCGGGCCACGATGCTGCCGCTCTCGTCGGCGAGCTCGAGCGCACGCGCGAGCAGGGGCTCGGCGCGCTCCTCGTCGAGCCGTGAGCGGTAGACGCCCGCGAGCTCCGTCAGGGCGCCGCTCTCGAGATCCTTGCGGCCGAGCCGCCGCGCCAGCTCCACCTTCTCCTCCGCCTGACGCTCGACCCTCGTCAGGTCGCCCTCCCACCAGCCGACCGTGCCGAGCACGTCGAGCGCGTCGTAGCGCGCCTCGTCGTCGTCGCCGATGGCCGACAGCGCCTGCTCGGCCAGCGCCCGCGCTCGCTCGACGTCGGCGTCCCGCTCGATGGCGACCTCGGCGAGTGCGATCAGCGCCCGACCCTCGAGCCCCTGGTTGCCGACCGCGCGGGCGCCCTCGCGCACGAGCTCCATCTCGACGGCCAGCGCGGGCAGGTCCTTGAGACGCCAGGCCGCGCGGGCCGCCTCGTAGCGGCGCTGCAGCGTCGGGTCGAGCTCGTGGGCGCGGAGCAGCAGCCGCCGCGCCGAGCGGTTCGCCTCCCGCGCGAGTGCCCGCTTCCCGACGGCGTCGAGCGCCTCGGCGGCCTCGCGAGCCTGAGCCGGCGGGACGGCGCCCTCCAGCTCTCCGACGAGCGCGGCCGCCTGGTCGAGGTGGTAGGCGCGGATCTCGAGCAGCTCTTCCCCCGCGCGCTCGGCGAGCCAGCCGGCGAAGCGCTCGTGCAGGTCTGCGCGGGCCGCCTTGGGCAGACCGGAGTAGGCCACGTCCCGGATGAGCACGTGCTTGAAGCGATAGGCGTCCTCCCCGCGGATCGTGGAACGCGGCTCCCGCTGGACGAAGTCGCGCAGCAGGAGATCCTCGAGAGCGTCGCCGAGCTCGGACACCTCCGGCGACAGACGCTCGATCGCACCGGCCCAAAACGTCCGGCCGATCACCGCAGCCCGTCGCAGGACGACGCGCGCCGAAGCGGGCAGCCGGTCGATGCGGGCGGCGATCAGCGTCTGGAGGGTGTCGGGCAGCCGCATC
>JACCZA010000042.1 GCA_013696185.1 Actinomycetota bacterium | reverse complement strand
CCGGAGTGGCTGCGCGTCGATCAGCTCGAGCTGGGCATGCGGATGCATTTGCACCCACATCGGGCGAAGGTCGCAACGCCTGCACTCGTCCCCGTCGGGGCCGGCTCGCTTTCCGAGGAGCCCCTGGGCGAATTCGACGACGGCGACCGCGTTACGGCCGCCGAGGCGGCCCTTGCCGGATGGCTCCAGGCGGACGGCTTCGTCGGCCAGTACGACCACGGCACGAACCGGTCTCTGACGATCGAGTTTCAAGTGGCGAACGACGAGGAGTACGCCTGGGTGATCGAGAACCTCGATCTGGCGCTGCCGCACGTCCATCGGCACGTTCGCGAGGTCGAGCTGCAGGACTCGTCGCTGAGCTTCAGGCGGATCAGGCTCTACGGCGAGGCGGTGCGCGAGTTCGTCGAGAGCTGGAACCTGATCGAGCGCGGAACGGAGATTCGGGTTCCCACGCGACTCTGGACTGCAAGCCGCGACGAGATCGCCGCCTACCTGAAGAGCATTTTCCAGGCGGACGGCTATGTGACCGTCCAGCGGCAAGGAGACAACGAGAACGGCCGGGTCAGCTTCGCGGTCATCGGCGAGCGTTGGAGCGAGGACGTCCAGCTTCTGCTCAACGTGCTCGGCATCTACTCGCGCCGGCTGCGCAAGCAGGAGAAGCGACCGGACCGCCACGACCTGCACGAAGTGCAGATCTCGTTGGGTTCCGAGCGTGCGCGGTTCGCTGAGCAGATCGGATTCGTCAGCGAGGCGAAACAGTCGAAGCTGCTCGAGTCACTCAGCCTGCGTGGGCTCAAGCGCTGCCCCGATCTCCGCGAGGAAGCGATCGTCTCGATCGAGAACGTGGGCGTTCAAGAGGTGTACGACATCCAGACGGAGTCGGGCGAGTACCTCTCGAACAACGTCGCCGTTCATAACTGCTTCATCCTCTCGATCGAGGACTCGATGGAGTCGATCCTCGACTGGATCCGGCGCGAGGGCGTGATCTTCCGGGGAGGCTCAGGCTCCGGCCTCAACCTCTCGAAGCTGCGCAGCTCGAAGGAGCAGCTGACAAAGGGAGGTTATGCGTCCGGACCGGTCTCGTTCATGCGAGGCGCCGACGCGTCGGCCGGGACGATCAAGTCCGGGGGCAAGACGCGACGCGCGGCGAAGATGGTCGTACTCGACGTCGATCACCCCGACATCGAGGAGTTCATCTGGTGCAAGGCCAAGGAGGAGCGCAAGGCGCGTGTCCTCGAGCAGGCGGGCTACGACATGTCGCTCGACTCGGCCGACTGGGCCTCGATCCAGTACCAGAACGCGAACAACTCGGTCCGGGTCACCGACTCCTTCATGGAAGCGGTGCTCGAGGGGAAGGAGTGGAACCTCACGGCGCGCACAGACGGCACGATCGTCGAGACCGCCGACGCGCGCCGGTTGCTCCACGACATCGCAGAGGCCGCTTGGCAGTGCGCCGACCCCGGCGTGCAGTACGACACGACGATCAACGGGTGGCACACCTGCCCGAACACGGGCCGGATCAACGCCTCGAACCCCTGCTCCGAGTACATGCACATCGACGACTCGGCGTGCAACCTGTCGTCGCTGAACCTGCTCAAGTTCCGTCGCGAGGACGGCGAGTTCGACGTCGACGCGTTCACGCACGCGGTCGACGTCATGCTCCTCGCGCAGGAGATCTGCGTCGGCTACTCCTCCTATCCGACTTCCGAGATCGACGGGAACGCGAAGGCCTACCGCCAACTCGGGCTCGGCTACGCGAATCTCGGCGCGCTCCTGATGGCGCGCGGGCTGCCCTACGACTCCGACGAGGGGCGCGCGTACGCCGCCGCGATCACCGGGCTCATGACCGGGCGCGCCTACCGGAAGTCGGCCGAGATCGCCGCCCGGATGGGGCCGTTCGCGGGCTACCGCCCGAATGCGGGGGCGATGATCGGCGTGATCGCCAAGCACCGCGCAGCCGTGGGGAACATCGAGCACTCCGACATCGTCCCCGCCGACCTGCTCGCCGCCTGCCGGCGCGCGTGGGACGACGCGCTCGACCTCGGCGAGGTGAGCGGCTACCGCAACGCGCAGGCGACGGTGCTCGCACCGACCGGAACGATCAGCTTCATGATGGATTGCGACACCACGGGCGTCGAGCCCGACTTCTCGCTCGTCAAGTCGAAGAAGCTCGTCGGCGGTGGCGAGATCACGATCGTCAACAAGACCGTGCCGATGGCGCTCGAGCGCCTGGGCTACGCGCCCAGGGAGAGCGAGGAGATCGTCGCCTACGTCGACGACCGCAACACCGTCGTCGGGGCGCCCTCGATGAAGATCGAGCACCTGCCGGTCTTCGACTGCGCGATCGGCGAGCGCGCGATCCGCTACATGGGTCACGTGAAGATGATGGGCGCCGTCCAGCCCTTCATCTCGGGTGCGATCTCGAAGACGGTCAACCTGCCCGAGGCGGCAACGGTCGAGGAGGTCGCGCAGCTCTACACCGAGGCCTGGCAGCTCGGCGTGAAGGCGATCGCGATCTATCGCGACAACTGCAAGGTCGCGCAGCCTCTGTCCGGGAGCTCGAGCAAGGAGAGCGGCTCGACGCTCGCGCTCGTGCCCGGGGTCGCCGCGCTGCCGGTCGCCGCGCCGCGACGGCACCGGCTCCCCGACGACCGCACGGAGGTCGGCCGCAAGTTCCGGGTCGGCGACTACGAGGGCTACATCCACGTCGGCCTGTTCGAGGACGGGACGCCCGGCGACATCTTCGTCGACATCGCGAAGGAGGGGACGACCCTCGCCGGCCTGATGAACTCGTTCATGATCTCGGTCTCGCTCGGCCTCCAGTACGGCGTGCCGCTCGAGGTCTACGTCTCGAAGTTCAGCCACATGCGCTTCGAGCCGTCGGGCAACACGAACGATCCCGACATCCGCGTCGCGAAATCCCTCGTCGACTACATCTTCCGCTGGATGGGGAAGAAGTTCCTCACGACCGACCAGCAGGAGGAGGTCGGCATCCTCTCGCCGGAGGTGCGCGCCCGCCTCGCGGCCTCGTACGCGGCCCTGGAGGGTGGAGCGAGGGAGCCCGTCGCGATCGACCCCGCCCCGGCGGGACAGACGGCACTCTTCAACACCTGGGAGGACGCCGTCGAGTGCGCGCGCTGCGGCGGGCGCATGGTGCGGACGGGGAGCTGCTACACGTGTCGCGACTGCGGTACGAACACCGGCTGCTCGTAGTCCCTCCGCAAGCAGGCCTGGAACAGACGAAGGGCGCCTGCGGGCGCTCTTCGTCATTTGAAGTATGCGTGCCAGAATCGGTCGGTGGAGCGCGACGAGAGCGTCCGCACGGCCTGCTTCCTCGCCCTCGACGTCCTGCGCGCGCAGTTCGGGGACGACCTTCCGTACCGGGGTGCCCTCGACGGCGGCTTCGCCTACCGGGGCGGACGAGTCCCCTTCCTGAACTACCAGAAGGGCATCTATCGAGCGAGCGTCCAGCGCGGGCCGGCGGCACTTTCGATCAACACCTCGCATAACTCGCCCTACGACGATCAGGAAACCGAGCTCGGGTTCTCCTACGCCTACAGGACCGGCGCGATCGATCAACCGGACAACCGAGCGCTGCGAGCCGCCTACCTCCTGGCCGTGCCGATCGTGTACTTCATCGGGACGGGCGCTGGGACGTATCGACCGCTGTATCCGTGCTTCGTCACCGAAGACGACGCCGCGAGCATGCGCGTCGTCGTGTCCCTCGGGCGGATGGTCGGTCCGCTGGACGAGCAGGCGCCGGTCCCGCTCGACGATCCTCTCGAGCGCCGCTACGCCGTGCGTGAGACGCGCGTTCGCCTGCACCAGGCGCGTTTTCGCGGTCGCGTGCTCCCGGCCTACCGGGACCGGTGCGCGATCTGCCGGCTCAAGGAGCTTCGGCTACTCGACGCGGCCCACATCGTGGCCGACCTCGACCCGCACGGGCTTCCTTCGATCTCGAACGGCCTGAGCCTCTGCACGATTCACCACCGGGCCTTCGACCACGACCTGGTCGGCATCTCTCCCGACTGCACGGTTCACGTCGCGAGCCGCCTGCTGGAGGACGACGACGGGCCGATGCTGGACCTGCTCAAGGGGTTCGACGGCTCGCTCATCGAGCTGCCGAGCCGCAGGATCTGGCAGCCGAGCCGCGAGCGCCTCGCCCTCCGCTTCGAGCGCTTCCGCCGGGCCGGTTGAGCTCGGGAGCCCTTCAGTCCCGCCTCATCACGCAGGCATCGTGCGACGACGGCGCCACCTGCACCCGGCGGATGAGCTTGCCCCGGCCGCTCAGGACGCAGAGGGTGCCGCGATCGAGGGACGGCGTGAGCACGGCGCCGAAGCCCTCCTGCACGTTGTAGGAGCCGACGGGCACGGACGTGGTCTCCAGCACGCGCCCGGTGCGAAGCTCGTGCACGCTGAGGCTGCCGTCCTTCCCGCTCGTGACGAACGCAAGACCGCGGGCGAACGTGACGTGCTGCGGCGGCGAGCCCGCGGCGAGCCGGTGGAGGACCCGCCGCTGCCCGGGGTCGTAGACGGCGAGCTCGTTCCTGTCGCCGGAGGTGACCCAGGCGCGCCCGTCGGGGGCGAAGCCGACGTCGTGCGCCAGGAACGGCGGAGCGATCCGGCCGAGCAATCTCGGACGGGCGGGGTCGCGGAGGTCGAGGAGCGCGACGGACGCGGCCTTGGAGCCGAGGGAGACCCAGAGCCGGCGACCTGTCGTTTCGAGGCTCAGGTGGCGGGCGGGGCCGCCCACGTCCGTCCGGTGCACGACGCGCGAGCGCCGCAGGTCGAGCACGACGACCTCGCCGCGGGCTGAATCGGTCACGTAGGCGTAGCGTCCGTCCGGGGTGGCGGCCGTGTACCGCGGCTCGCCGAACGCGCGGAGCACCCGACGGATGCTCGGCACTGCGCCTTCGACGATGGTGACGGCGCCCTCGCTCGTGTGCGCCACGACCGCCTGGCGCCCGAGCACGCTCTCGATGCTCCTCGGCCCCGGAAGCGTCGCGAGCCGGCCCAGGACGCGCCCGGAGGCGAGGTCGACCGCCACGATCCGGGACTCCGTGTCGGCGGTGACGAGGGCGACCAGCATCCCGCCGAGCCCTCGCGCGTGCAGGCGGGGCGCAGCCGCGAGCGCGAC
This sequence comes from Actinomycetota bacterium, assembly GCA_013696185.1. GTDB lineage: Bacteria > Actinomycetota > Thermoleophilia > Gaiellales > Gaiellaceae > JACCZA01. The sequence goes on along the minus strand of JACCZA010000042.1, from coordinate 7,146 downwards.
CGGCGCTGCGGCGGCCGAGGCGAGGAACTCGCGGCGATTCACACACGGAGTACGAGCGCCCGGGGCTCGGAGGTCCGCGCCCGACGAGCGCCTCACCGGCGCCTCCGCCGTGGCTGGGCTCTGAGCTCATGAGCGAGCGCCCGTTGCTGGAGCCGGTCCTGCAGGAGGCGGCCGCGTACTACATCGCCTCCGAGGCGCTCACGAATGTCGCGAAGCACGCCGCTGCCGGCCGGGCGCTGGTCGCCGTCACCTGGAACGACGACGCCGTGTGCGTCGAGGTGGTCGACGACGGGGCCGGTGGAGCCGATCCGGCCGCGGGGTCGGGGCTCGTCGGCCTGCGCGACCGGGTGGACTCCCTCGGCGGCTCGCTCTCGATCCACAGCCCGCCCGGGGAAGGCACCACCGTCCGGGCGCTGCTGCCGCCCCAGGCCTGAGGCGCCCGCGCCCTCGGCGGGCGCTACGCCGCCGGCAGGATCTTCCCCGGGTTGAGGATTCCCTGCGGGTCGAGCAGCTGCTTGATGCCGCGCATGAGCGGGATCAGATCGCCGTGCTCGCGCTCGAGGTAGCCAATCTTGCCGAGCCCGATGCCGTGCTCGCCGGTGCAGGTGCCGCCACGGGCTAGCGCGTCCTCGACGACCAGCTCGCCCAGCCGCTGCACCGCTGCGACCTCGGCCGGGTCGTCGACGTCGAGGAGCGAGGCGACGTGGTAGTTACCGTCGCCTGCGTGCGCGATGATCGCCGCCTCGAGCCCGAGCTCCTCGACCGTCGCCCGCGCGAAGCGGATCGCGGCGGGCAGCTCGGAGACGGGCACGCAGACGTCGGTCGCCCGGTGCCGCTTGCCGGGGGAGCGGGCGAGGAAGGCGAAGAGCGCGTGGTGGCGGGCCTCCCAGAGGCGCGCGCGGGCGGTCGGGTCGCGCTCGGCGGCGAACACCGTGCAGCCCTCCCCCTCGGCCAGCTCCCGTGCCGCCTCGAGCTCGCCGGCGACAGCCGTCTCGCTGCCGCTGACCTCGAGGAACAGGCTCGGCTCCTCGTCGTAGCTCGTGCCCTTGTACGCGTTGACCGCCGCGATCGTGCTCGCGTCGACGAGCTCGACCCGGGAGACCGCGACGCCGGCGCCGACGAGCGCGACGGCGGTCCTGCAGGCCGCGTCGAGCTCGGGGAAGACCGCGCGCGCGGCCACCGTGTGCTCGGGGATGCCGTAGAGCCGGAGCGTCAGCTCCGTGATCACGCCGAGCGTTCCCTCCGAGCCGACGAAGAGCCCGCTCAGGTGGTAGCCGGCCGAGGACTTGGTCGCCCGGCTGCCCGTCCTGATCGTCGAGCCGTCGGCGAGCACGACCTCGAGCGCGAGCACCTGCGCGCGCATGCCTCCGTAGCGCACGGTCGTCGTGCCGCTCGCATTCGTCGCGGCCATGCCGCCGAGCGACGCGTCGGCGCCGGGGTCGACCGGGAAGAACAGGCCGTGCCGCCCCGCCGCCAGGTTGAGCGCGCTGCGCATCACCCCGGGTTGCACCGTCGCCGTCAAGTCCTCGGGCCGTAGCTCGAGGACGCGGTCCATGCGCGTCAGGTCGAGCGTGATCCCGCCCGAGACGGGGATCACGTGTCCCTCGAGGCTGCTGCCCGCGCCGAAGGGCACGACCGGGACGCCCTCCGCGCCGCACCAGCGCAGGACGGACGCGACCTCCTCCGTCGTCTCGGGAAAGACGACGGCCTCCGGCGAGCGTGCCGCGTGGGCGGTGAGGTCGCCGCCGTGCTGCTCGAGCACCGACTGGCTCGTGCTCACGCGCCGCTCGTCGCCGATCAGGCGGACGAGCTCGGCATCGAGAGTCGCCACGACGGACAGGCTACCCCGCCCGCGCGCCCGCTTCGGCGCGCGCGTGCGGGCGGTGGCGCTCGACGATCGCCTCGAGCTCGAGCCCCGCGGGGAGCGTCCCGAACGCGAGGCCTCCGTCGCCCGAGAGGCGCGAGGCGCAGAAGGCATCGGCCACGGCCGCAGGGGCGTGGCGGACGAGGAGGGAGCCCTGCAGCGCGAGCGCCAGCGCCCCCACGAGCCGGCGGGCCGAGCCTTCGTCGGGTCGAGCGAGCGCGCCGGCGAGGCCCGAGACGAAGCGGTCGAGCCGCTCGTCGCCGCCGGCGGAGAGCGCGAGCTCGGCGAGGAACGCCTCGCGCGCGGCGGGCGTCTTCGCGAGGATGCGCAGCACGTCGAGGCAGTTGACGTTGCCGGTCCCCTCCCAGATCGAGTTGAGCGGGCTCTCCCGGTACAGCCGGGCGACGCCGAAGTCCTCGACGAAGCCGTTGCCGCCGAGGCATTCGAGCGCCTCCGCCGTGAGGGCGGGCCCGCGCTTGCAGACCCAGTACTTCGCGACCGCCGTGGCGAGGCGCCTGAAGTGCGCCTGCGCCTCGTCGAGCGCGGCCTCGTCGTAGGCCCTGGCGAGGCGCATGGCCGTCGCCGTCGCCGCCTCCGACTCGAGGCAGAGGTCGGCGAGCACGTTCCGCTGGAGCGGGTGGTCGATCACCCGACGGCCGAAGCTCGTGCGGTGTGCCGCGTAGTGGGTCGCCTCGGCGACCGCCGCGCGCATCAGGCCGGCCGTCCCGAGCACGCAGTCGAGGCGCGTGTGGTTGATCATCTCGGCGATCGCCTGCACGCCGCGACCCTCCTCACCGACGAGCCGCGCCAGGGCGCCGTGGAGCTCGATCTCGGCCGAGGCGTTCGATCGGTTTCCGAGCTTGTCCTTCAGGCGCACGAGGTGGACGCCGTTACGCGCCCCGTCCGGGAGGATTCGCGGCAGCAGGAAGCACGAGAGGCCCGGGGGCGCCTGCGCGAGCACGAGGAACGCGTCGCACATGGGCGCCGAGCAGAACCACTTGTGCCCCTCGAGCACGTACTCCCCGCCCCGGAGCGGCGTCGCCGAGGTCAGGTTGGCGCGCACGTCGGAGCCGCCCTGCCGCTCGGTCATGCCCATGCCGCAGAGCGCGCCCGCCTTCTCGCCGGCCGGCACCGGGCGCGGGTCGTAGTCGGACGCGGTCAGGAGCGGCTCCCACTCGGCGGCGAGATCGGCCGTGGCGCGCAAGGCGGGCACGGCCGCGTACGTCATCGAGAGCGGGCAGCCGACACCGGCCTCGACCCCGGCGAGCATCGTGAAGAGCGCCGCACGGGCGACGTGGGCGCCCGGACCGGGTTGCCGCCAGGGCAGGGCGTGCAGCCCGTGCTCGACCCCGAGTGCGAGCAGGCGGTGCCAGGCCGGGTGGAACTCGACCTCGTCCAGCCGTCGGCCGGAGCGGTCGAGCGCCCGCAGCACGGGCGGGTTGCGATTCGCCTCGACGCCCCACGCGAGCGCCTCGTCGCCGAGCAGGGAGCCGAAGGCGCTCGCCGCGGTCTCGGCCCAGGCACCGCCCTCCCGTCGGAGGGCCTCAGCGAGCGGCAGGTTCTCGGCGTAGAGGTCGTACGCCTCGAGCGGAGGCGCCTGATTCAGGCCGTCGCTCGCCGCCACGGCTCAGTCGGCACGGCCGCGAGCCGACTTCAGCACCGCCCGCAGCGCGGAGAGGTACGCCGCGGGCGCTCTCCGCCGGGAGCCGCCGAGCGTGTCGCGAAGCGCCGCAGCGACTGCGGAGCCGTGGAGACCCTCGCCGTGGCCACAGAGGACGTGCTCGGGCTCCAGGGGCGCGAGCACGCGTGGCGGCGTCAGGCGCAGGAGGGGATGCACGCCGAGCGTCTCGCCCGAGACGAGGAAGTACGGCAGGGTGCCGAGAGCGTCTGCGACGACGAGCACACGCGGCTCCGGCCACCAGAGCGCCGCCTCGCGCCAGCGGGGCACGTCGACGACTCGCAGCACCTCGAAGGGCGCCCCGGGGATACCGGCGAAGGGGACCCGGAGGTGCGGGACGCCGTAGCGCGTGGCAAGTACGGCGCAGTCGCGGCCGTGCCGGTCGAGCAACTGGACGACGCCGCGCGGCTCGCCGAGCGCGCGCACCTCCTCGTCGAGGCCCGGCGCGTCGACGGGGTCGACCAGCCAGACGCCTCCGTCCACGGCGAGCGCGTGGGCGGCGCGGGGGATCCCGGCCCCGACGATCCAGCCCAGGCCTCCTTCGAACCGATCGCAGAGCCGCATCTCCATCCACTGCGCTTACCCGGGCCCGGCCGCTTTACGCCTGGCTCCCTCCGTTGCTCTCGCCCGGCAGCCGGCGGGCCGAGATGATCTCGTCGATCAGCCCGTAGGCGCACGCCTCCTCGGGCGTCATGAAGCGGTCGCGGTCGATGTCCGCCATCACCTGCTCGACGCTCTGCCCGGAGTGCCTGGAGATGATCTCGGCCATCCTGCGCGTCATCTCCAGGATCTCCTTCGCCGCGATCTGGATGTCCGCCGGCGAGCCGCGAAAGCCGCCGGAGCCCTGGTGGATCATCACCTTCGCGTTCGGCAGTGCGAAGCGCTTCCCCGGGGCGCCGCCGCAGAGGATCATCGCCCCGGCAGACATGCCCATGCCGAGGCAGATCGTGCGGACGTCCGGCCGGATGAACTGCATCGTGTCGTAGATCGCCATGCCCGCGTAAGCCGAGCCCCCGGGCGAGTTGACGTAGAGGTCGATGTCCCGGTCCGGGTCGTCGGCCTCGAGAAAGAGGAGCTGGGCAGCGATCACGTTCGCGACCTCGTCCTCGACCGGCGTGCCGAGGAAGACGATCCGCTCCTTCAGCAGGCGGGAGTAGATGTCGTACGCCCGCTCGGCCCTGCCGTCGGAGTCCACCACCATCGGGACGAGCTGCTGCATGCCTCGACCTCCCTCGCTAGAGTGCAACCGCTTAGTTGCGCGAGATCATAGTGCAACCATGCGGTTGCGCGTCGAACGAGGAGGAGCCGATGCCCGGAATCTGCCGCGAGACAGTCTTCACCGCTCCCGTCGAGACCGTCTGGGCCGCCCTCACCGAGGACGAGCAGCTCGCCGAGTGGTTCGCCAACGAGGCGGAGCTCGATCCGCGGCCGGGCGGCAGGGGTGCCTTCCGCTGGGACGACGGCACGGTGCGCCACGCGATCGTCGAGCGCGTCGAGCCCGAGCGCTACATCGGCTTCCGCTGGTGCGAGGACGGCGAGGCGGCCGGAGCGACGACGGTCGGCATCACGCTCGAGGAGACCTCGGTCGGGACGAAGGTCACCGTCGTCGAGTCGGCGCCGGGCAGCGGCCTCGAGGCATCGGCGGCTGCGGGCGCCTTCGTCGGTGAATGGAGCTGGGGGCTCGAGCTCCTGGCCGCCCTCCCGCGCCTCGGCCGGATCGTACGACCGTAGGGCCGGATCCCGAGCCGGCGGGCGAGATCTTCGAGGCTCTGGCCGATCCCACGCGCCGGCACCTCGTCGCAGAGCTCTCCGAGCGGGCCGGCGCCACGGCGACCGAGCTCGCCGCCGGGCTGCCGGTGACGCGGCAGGCGGTCGCGAAGCACCTGAGCGCCCTCCGCGCCGCGGGACTCGTCGAGGCCGAGCGGAACGGCCGAGAGGTGCGCTACCGCCTCACCCCCGAGCCGCTCGGCGGGGCTCTGGCCTGGCTCGTCACCGTCGGGGCACAGTGGGACGAGCGGCTGGAGCGTCTGCGCCGCCACCTCGGCGGCAACCGGCCGGGCTCGCCCCCGGGACGATCCTCACCCAGATGAGCGAGCCGCCGCACAGTCGCCCGCTGCGCCGGTCCGAGCTCGCTGCGAAGCCACTCGAGCAGTTCCGGCGCTGGTTCGACGAGGCGCGAGCGGCCGGCATCCGCCAGCCGGAGGCGGCGGCTCTCGCCACCGCGTCGGCCGCCGGGGCCCCGTCCGTGCGCATGGTCCTGCTGAAGGGCTTCGACGCGGCGGGCTTCGCCTTCTACACGAGCTACGACGGACGCAAGGCGCGCGAGCTGGCGGCGAACCCCCTGGCGGCGCTCCTCGTCTACTGGGAGCCGCTCGGCCGTCAGGTACGAGTCGAGGGCGGCGTCGCGCGCGTGAGCCGTGAGGAGTCCGGGCGCTATTTCTCGACGCGACCGCGCGGCAGCCGCCTCGGCGCCTGGGCCTCGCGCCAGAGCGAGCCGATCGCCTCCCGCCGCGAGCTCGAGGCAGCGGTGGGGGAGGCCGAGCACCGACTCGGCGGTCGAGACGTGCCCCTGCCGCCGGGCTGGGGCGGCTTCCGGCTCGCTCCGGTCGCCTACGAGTTCTGGCAGCACCGCGACGATCGCCTGCACGACCGCTTCCTCTACACCCGCGCGGCCGAAGGGTGGGCGATCGAGCGGCTCTCGCCCTGACGACCGCTTGCCTTCCGGCTCCTTTCTGCCGACAAGGAAGGGGTGAGCTACGTGGTCGTGATGGGCGACGATCCTGCCGGCCGCGACCTCGTCGCGACCTCGCTCCGAGACGCCGGCTACCCGATCGTCCTCGCGCACCTCGACGAGCCGCCGAGCGCCTTGCTGGCGGACGAGGGGATCGAGCTCGCGGTCTGTCGGGCGGACTCGCCCGGCTCGCCGGCGCTCAGCCTGCTCGAGACCGTGCGGCGGCTGCGCCCGGGCCTGCCGGCCGTACTCGTGACGCACGCGCTGACGGAGCTCGACGTGAGCGGCAGCCCGCCGCCCGAGCTCGTCTCCGAGCCGTTCGCCCCGGAGGAGCTCGCCCGCGCTGCAGCCCGGGCGCTCGGACGCCTCGTGCAGGAGGCGCCCCCAGGCCATGCGGACACGACACTCGTCGGCCTGCTCGCGAACGCGATCGAGACGCGCAAGCCGACCTCGAACGGCCACTCCGAGCGACTCGCCTCGATCGCGGTCGATCTCGCCGAGGCGCTCGGCCTGCGCGACGCCGCGGTCGCCACCGTGCGGACGGGCGCGATGCTGCACGACGTCGGCTACATCGGCATCCCGGAGCAGATCCTGCTGAAGCCGGGTGCGCTCGAGCCCGAGGAGGGCGCGGTGATGCGGACCCACACGGTGGTCGGCGACCAGCTGCTGGCGCCGCTCGCCGAGCTGGCAGCGGCCCGGCCGATCGTGCGCAGCCACCACGAGCGCTGGGATGGGCACGGCTACCCCGACGGGCTCGCCGGTGAGTCGATCCCCCTCGCCGCGCGAATCGTGGCGGTGGCGGACGGGATCGAGGCGATGTCGGCCCACCGTTCCTACCGCACCACGCTGACGCCGCGGGAGATCGTGCGCGAG
>JACCZA010000017.1 GCA_013696185.1 Actinomycetota bacterium | reverse complement strand
TCGCCCGGTCGACCGAGATCTACTTCATCAACGCCCTCGTGGCGGTGGCGATCGTGGTCGCCCTGTACGTCTTCGTCGGCACCTCGGGCGTGCTCTCCTTCGGCCACATCAGCTTCGTCGCGGTCGGCGCGTGGGCGGCGGGGGTGCTCTCGATCCCGTCGGAGGAGAAGCCTGCGATCCTGCCGAACCTGCTTCCCTTCCTGAGCGACACGACGCTCGGCAACGTCCCCTCGCTGCTCGCCGCCGCGGCGCTCGGGGCGCTCTACGCCGCCCTCGTCGGCCTGCCGCTGATGCGCCTCTCGGGGCTGGCGGCCGGGATCGCGACGTTCGCCGTCCTCGAGATCACGCACAACCTGCTCCGCTACTACGACAGGATCGGGCCGGGCGCCGGCGCCTTCTCGTCGGTGCCCGAGACGACGGGCCTGCTGCAGGCGACGATCGGCGCGCTCGCCGTCGTCGCGGTCGCCTACGGCTACGGGCGCAGCCGTTTCGGACGCCTGCTGCGCGCCACGCGAGAGGACCCGGCGGCGGCGCGGGCCGTCGGCGTCTCGATCTACGGCCAGCGGCTGCTCGCCTTCGCGCTCTCGGGCGCGCTCGCGGGTTTCGCCGGGGGTCTCTTCGTCCACCTCCTGCCGCTGACCACGGAGGACGTGTACCTGAGCCTGACCTTCATCACGCTCGCGATGCTCGTGATCGGCGGGCTCACGAGCCTCTGGGGCGCGGTCGTCGGCGCCCTGGCCGTCAGCGCCCTCGACTCGTTCCTCGCCGAGGCCGAGAACGGGCTCGTCGCGGCCGGGCGGACGCTCGACCTGCCGGCGGGGACGCGGATCGTGGTCGTGGGCGCGCTGATGGCGCTCGTCCTGATCGTGCGCCCGAGCGGCCTCACGGGCGGGCGCGAGCTCGGTCTCGGACGGCTCACGCGGCCCCCGGGGGCGGTCGTGCGCGGGGCCGGCTCGCCGTGAGGTTCCGGCCGTGAGGATCTGCATCGTCGGCTGCGGCGCGGTCGGGTCGCTCTTCGCCGCGAACCTCGCACAGCTCGACGACGTCGAGGTGTGGGCCTACGACCTCGCCCGCGCGCACGTCGACGCGATCAACGAGCGCGGCCTTCGTCTCTCGGGCGCCGGGGACGTGGTCGGCCGGCTGCGCGCGACGAGCGAGGCCCGGGAGCTACCGCCCTGCGACTTCGGCATCGTCGCGACGAAGGCCATGCACACCGGCTCCGCTCTCGCGGCGACGGCGCACGCCTTCGGGGGCGGGGCGGTCTGCACCGTGCAGAACGGCGTCGGCAACGAGGAGGCGATCGCCGAGCACGTGGAGCGCGTGATCCGCGGGACGACCTTTCCCGCCGGCAAGATCGTCGAGCCGGGTCATGTCCAGTGGGACGTGAAGGGCGACACGACGATCGGCCCGTTCGAGCCTCAGCCTGCGCCGGCGCGGGAGATCGAGCGCCTCGCCGATGCCTGCACGCGGGCGGGCATGCCGACGAAGGCGCTGCCCGACGCGCGCGGGGCGCAGTGGCGCAAGGTGATCTTCAACGCGTCGACGAACCCCGTCGGCGCGCTCACCGGCCTGACGCACGGGCGCGTGTGCGAGCTCGAGCTGCTGCGCCGGCTCGTCAGCGGCCTGGTCGACGAGGGCAAGGCGGTCGCCACGGCGCAGGGGATCGTGCTCGACGCCGATCCCGAGGAGCTGATCGACTACGCCGCCCGGCCGGATGTCGCCTACGACCACAAGGCCAGCATGCTCCAGGACGTGGAGGCCCGGCGGCAGACCGAGGTCGACTACCTGAACGGCGGCATCGTTCGCTATGGCCGCGACAACGACGTGCCCACACCGCTGAACGCGGCGATCTGGGCGCTCGTGAAGGGGGTGGAACGCTCGTGGCAGGAGCAGTAGGGCACGCGGAGCTCGACCGGCGCTACGGGAACGCGAGAGCGGCGCTGGCGGCGCACGACCTGGACGCGCTGATCGTCGCCGGCAGCGAGTACACGGGCTTCGAGGGCGCGGTCACGTACCTCTCGGGCTTCGTGATCGTGCACCGCTACGCCTACGTCCTCCTACCCCGCGAGGGCGAGCCGTCGATCGTCTTTCCGAGCGAGGCGCGCTACGTCGGCGAGCACGGCACCTCGCTGATCGAGGACCAGGTGTTCGTGGACACGCCCGGCGAGTGGCTGCGCGAGCGGTGCCGCGAGCGGGGCTGGCGGCGGCTCGGCGTCTACGGTCTCGACTACGTGATGACGGTGCGGGACTTCCGCGCGCTGTCGGCCGGAGACCTCGAGCTCGTGCCGTTCGACGTCGAGTTCGACCTCGCACGGGCCGTGAAGAGCGAGACGGAGCTCGAGTCGGTGCGCGACAGCGTCCGCATCAACGAGGAGGGCTTCTGGGTCTTCCTCGACGCCTTCGAGCCCGGCAGGACGGCGGCGGAGCTGCTCGCCCCGTGCGAGGAGTACTTCGTCGAGCAGGGCTGCGGCAGGCTGACGATGGACATGGTGCTCTCCGGCCCGCACGGCTCGGCGGAGCCGGAGTTCGCGGTCGCGCGCCCGGACCGCCGGATCGAGGCCACCGACATGGTGCTGCCGTCGCTCGAGGTCGCCGGGCCGGGCGGTCACTGGGTCGAGGTCTCGCGCGCGATCTGCGCCGGGCAGCCGAGCGACGACAGCAAGCGGATGCTCGAGGCCTACGAGGAGTACGTCGAGGCCGCGCGGAGGACGATGACGGACGGCGCGACCGCGCACGACGTGCACAGGGCGGTCTCGCGGGGCTTCCTCGATCGGGGCTACCGGCTCGGTCACGTCACGGGCCACTCGATCGGGATGACGATGATCGAGTTCCCGAAGATCGGCGAGGGCGTCGACACGGAGCTACGGGAGAACATGGTCTTCTCCATGCACCCCCACGCGATCGCGGAGGACGGTCACGGCTGCCTCTACATGCAGGACACCTGGCTGGTCACGAGCGACGGCGGGGAGCAGCTCGCCGGGCTGCCGATGAAGATCTTCGACGGCTCCGAGCGACGGCCCTAGCGCGCCCGCAGCTCAGATCTGCCAGGAGCCCGCGCGCAGGACGGGCACGCGCTCGCCGCCGCGCGTGAGCCCGTCGACCTGCACGTCGTCCCCGCCGATCATGAAGTCGACGTGGATCGAGCTCGAGTTCGCCCGCTCGCGCTCGCCCTCGTCGACCGTCTCGGCGTAGGCGTTGCCGAAGGCGACGTGGCTCGCGGCGTTCTCGTCGAGGAGCGTGAAGTAGAAGACGGTGTCGAGCGTGCCGACCCGCCCTCCCCTGTCGACGAGCGCCACCTCGCCGAGGCGCGCGGCCCCCTCGTCGCGGGCGAGCACCCCGCGCAGGGCTTCGACGCCCGTGCTCGCGTCGACCTGCACCGCGCGCCCGCCCTCGAACCGGACGACGAGGTCCCTGACGAGCACCCCGCTGCGCAGCTGGAGGGGTCGTGTCGAGCGGACGACCCCCTTCGTGCGGGCGGGATCGGGCGCGGTGAACGCCTCCTCGGTCGGCAGGTTGGCGAGAAAGACGATGCCGTCGACGGTCTCGGAGGCGCCGCTTCGCCACCTCGAGCCCGGAAGCAGGCCGACCGTGAGATCCGTGCCCGGCCCGGCGAAGTGGAGCGCGTCGAAGCGGCGCTCGTTCAGCTCGCTCTCGGCGGCATCGAGCGCCTCCAGCCGCTCGCGCCATGACGCGATGGGATCGTCCTCGTCGAGCCTGCAGACGTGGAGCACCTGCTCCCAGAGCAGAGCGAGCGCCTCCCCGGGCGCGAGGTCGGGATGCACGAGTGACGCCCACTCGGCAGTCGGGCAGACCGCTCCGCACCAGTTCGTCGTGTTGTCGTCGATCACCGAGAGGTACTCGGGTACGAACGGGAAGCGGTCGCGGGAGGCGAGCGTGGGATCGAGCCCGTCGAGGAGGCCCGGCACAGGGGTGTCTGAGAGGCCGATCCGCGCGCAGCGCTGCTCGCCGAGCTGCAGTACCCGCCCCCTGTGCCAGGAGGGATAGAACTCGAGCGTCTCGGGATCAGCGCCGGCCACCCGGGCGCGGCGGTGCCAGGGGTCGAAGTAGCGGACGTCGACGAAGCGGGCGCCGCGCCGGTAGGCGCTCGCGGCGACGGCGCGGGCCAGGTGCTCCTTGCCGAGCTCCGTGCGGACCTCCAGGATCTGCCCGAGCTGGACGTTCGCACCGAAGCCGACGAGCAGATCGGCGTAGCGCTCGAGCGAGGCGCGTGCGATCGGCGGGGGCTCGCTCATCTCCCCATGCTAGAGCTCCGCCCCGGAAGTCCCCTGCCACTGCGGGGAGTGGCCGGGTGCGAGCTGAGGTCGCACGTGTCCGCGCGCGTGCTGGAGGCACGTGAGCGGGCGCCGGGTGGGCTCAGGCGTGCCCGGACGCCGCCGCAGTCCAGGGGGGTTGCGGGACGGTGCACCAGTGCGCTGACGGGCTACGGCACGCCGCCGATGGTGCACTAGACTGGGACGTGTGAGCTGGCTGTCGATCGTGCTGCTCGCCTGTGCCCTCGCTGTTCTCGTAGGCGCCGAGTGGCCGCGCCTCGAGGAGCGCTTCGGCACCCAGGCGCGCGCCCGGCGCGACCGCGCGAGGCGCAAGAGCAGCCTCAAGCTCGTCCGCACCGAGAGCGAGGAGTTCGCCGCCAGCGTCGAGCGCGATCTGTCGCGCCTGCCGACGATCGAGAACCACCGCGAGGAGAACGGGCGCCGGTAGGAAGCGACTACCGGATCGTGAAGCTCGCCGTCAGCCGGCGCGTGTTGGGCAGGATCCGCAGCACGTTCTCCATGTTGCGCGTCTCCTGGTAGTCGCTCGCCTGCACGACGATGCCGTGGCGTCCGGCTTGCAGGCCGCTCAGGTCGATCCGGATCAGCCGCCCTGACACGGAGACCCCTCGCTGGCGGCCGTCGATCTGCGCGATCACGGAGCGCGGGTCGAGGCCCGAGCCGCCGTCGGTCGCGCGCAGCTCGAGGTCGCCCTCGCGCCGGGCCACGCGGCCGAGCAGGCTGAGGGTCGGCGGCTCCGTGTCACCGATCCAGAAGCGGAAGGTAAAGACTCCGGCGCGTGCCCGGCTCGGGGAGTCGAAGACGATGTCGTAGAGGCCGGCGGTCGGGCGAACCGCGCCCGAGACGGGGCGGGGCTGCAGGAACGAGGGCAGGTAGGGGTTGAGGTTCAGGGGGAGCGACGTGTATCCGACCTGGCGCTGCTCGTCGCCGGCCCGGAGCGTGCGCGCCGTCACCGTGACGCCGCGGCCGCGACCGACGATCGCGACGCCGAAGTTCGCCACCGGGCGAGCGATCCGGATGCGGAAGACCTGTTCGGGCCCGGCGAAGGACGTGCTCGCGCCTCCCGCGTACTCCGGGTAGCCGTACCGCGCGACCCGGGCGGCACCCCGCCTCGTGTCGCCGATGTACGTGCCGCTCCGCGCGAGCGAGCGGGCCGGACGACCCAGCGTCGGGATGTTGACGCGGAGCCAGTAGGGGATCCGCCGGACGTCCGTCCCCCTGGTCAGGACCACGAAGCCGCCCACCTCCCGCTCGCGCGCTGCCGCGTCGATCTGCGCCGCGACGACGAGCGTTCCGGGCACCGTCACCGTGGCCGGCACCCGCACCGTCGCGCCCGGGCTCGCGGGGCTCCGCTCGACCGACACCGACCAGACGCCCTCGCCGCCGCCCGCATCGGCGAGCTCGATCTCTTGCTCGGCAGTCGTGCCCGGCCGCAGGAAGCCGAACGACACGCTCGCCGGTTGCGGCAGGAGCAGGGGGGTGTCGGCGCGGCGCAGGTCGATCAGTCCGCCGCCCTGGCGGGTGCTCGCCACCTGCGCCTGGCCACCCGCGCCGAGCACCGGGACGCCCGTCGAGACGAGGGCCGACTTGAGCTGCTCGACCGTCCACTCCGGATGGCGCTGCCTGAGAAGCGCGGCCCCGCCTGCGACGTGGGGCGCCGCCATGCTCGTGCCGCTGAACTCGTCCCAGGTGCCCTCGCGCGCGGGCACGGACGACGTGATGGCGACGCCCGGCGCGCTCACATCGGGCTTGAGCTGGAGCGAGACGGGCGTCGGACCGCCCGAGGAGAAGTCGGCGATCTCGCGCGCCTTCGAGACGGCGGCGACGGTGATCGCCCGCGCCGCGCTGCCGGGCGAGCCGACCGAGCCCCGGCCGAACTCCGCGAAGTCGTTGCCGGCCGCGACGACGGGGACGACCCCAGCAGCTGCCGCGGCGTTCATCGCGGCCACGACGACGTCGCGGCTCGGCTCGATCTCGGGCTCCCCGAGCGAGAGGTTGATCACGTCCATGCCGTCCCGGACGGCCGCCTCGATGCCGGCGGCGATCTCCGGCCCGTTGCCGTCGAGGCCCACCCCCGAGGCGGTCGGGATCGTGAGGACGCGGTAGTTGCCGAGGTAGGCCTGGGGAGCCACGCCGGAGAGGGGCGCACGGCCCCGCCCGGGCACGACGCCGTTGTTGCCCGCCGCGATACCGGCTACGTGCGTCCCGTGCTCGGAGAACTGCGGGTCGAACGGCTTGCCCGCGTGCTTCCAGGTCGGCGAGGGGGGAGGGAAGGAGCGGGCGACGATCACCTTGCCGGTCGTGTAGGCGCGCTGCCCCTTGGGGAAGCCGGCCGGGGCGGAGAAGCCGCGCGGGTCGAAGAACGGGTGGGTCTGGTCGATTCCGTCGTCGACGATCCCGATCTTCATCCCGTTGCCGGCAGTCGTGAGGCCCGGGCCCCACAGGTCGGGCGCACCGATCAGGCGCGGGCTGCGGTCGAGCCGGGCGCGGTAACGCACGCTCGGATAGACCCCCCGGACACCCGGGAGGGAGGACAGCCGCGAGACCCGGTCTGCCGGGAGGCTGACTGCGAGGCCGTTGAGGACGATTCGGTAGCGCCAGCCGACGCGGGCGCCCGGAATCGCCTGCTCGATGCGGCGGGCGAGCGCCTGCTGCTGCGCGGCGAGACCTCGCAGGTAGGAGACGCTCGTCGGCGTCCGGAGATGCAGTCGCTCGCGCCTGGCCGCCGCCGTGAATACCCGACTCGCTTCGAGCGCCCGCGCGAGCGGCGGAGCCTCGAGCTCGACCACGGCCTCGACTCGAGGCGCACCGCCTGCTCCGTGCGCCACGGGGGCGGCTGTCGCCAGTGCGCAGGCCGCGCCGAGGAGGACGACCGCAACCCGCACGTCTCGCATCCTAGATTAGGACGTCCCCGGCACCGGAAAGGCGGCGCTCCGCGCGGTCCGGGGGAGCGACGGGCGGTGCATTACACTCGTGCTGCGCGGATGTGGCGAAATTGGTAGACGCGCACGGTTCAGGGCCGTGTGGGGGCGACCCCGTGGAGGTTCAAGTCCTCTCATCCGCATAAAGGCCCCTTCGTGCAGGGCTTTCTCCGACCGGCGGTGGACGCAGTCGAGGGAAGCGGAGCCTGGTGGCCTCGCGCGCGGTTACGAAACTGCGGCAAGAGGGGGAGAGGCGACGTTCGAGAA
>JACCZA010000383.1 GCA_013696185.1 Actinomycetota bacterium | reverse complement strand
GGGGGCGCGGGACTTCGTGTTCGCCTCGGCGGCGGGAACACCGCTCGCCCCTCGCAACGTGTCCCGGCGAGGCCTGGAGCTCGCGGCGAGGGGGCTGGAGGGGGACGGCAAGCCGAAGCTGACCATGCACGCGCTGCGGAATACCTTCGCGTCCCATCTGATCGTCGACCTCGGGCTCGACGTCGTGCAGGTGTCGCGTCAGCTCGGCCACGCGAAGCCGAGCATCACGTCCGATACGTACGCCCGCCTGTTCGATCAGGCCCGGCACTCGGAGGACATCCGTAGGCGAATGGAGGAGAGCGCCTTTGGAACAGTTTTGGAACGTGCAGGTGGCGACAGGTGGCGGAATCCGTCCTCGGACGCGGGTGGCGAAGTGGTCGCTTTGCAGCAGGTTCGCGACTGATGGCGACAGGTGGCGAACGCCCGGACTGCCTTACAAGCAGGGGGTCGCAGGTTCGAGCCCTGCACCGCCCATGCCTAATTTGCAGGGATTTTGCCCACCTTGAGCGTAGGACACTCAGATTCGACCCCACACCAGCCCCACAGCAGAATCACGGGCGCGGGTCCAAACGGGCGTTTTTCGCACCGATCAGTTGTCCCTGCTGACACCGGGCGCTACGCCGCAGCGAGGGCGGCCGCAAGCTCCTCGCCGTCGACGCGAAGCTGAGGCGGCGTGACGACGATCTCGTCCTGCTCGAGCAGACGGCGGGCGCCGACGATCGTGATCCCGACGAGCCTCCCGTCGCTGTCGTAGCGGAGAGCGTGTCCCTCTTGCGACTCATCGAAGTCCACCGCCTGCCCTGGGTCGCCGGAGCTGAGGTAGAGGACGTCTGCTTCCCGGTCGTAGGAGACCCGGTCGAAGGTGACGGAGCCGACGCTGACGCTCATGGCATGGATCTTCGGCCGAACGCCGTGACGATCCGCCCCCGGCCGCCTTCAAGTGTACGACCACCTTGAGCCACCGACTTGGCCCGGCGCCCTCGAGGTAGTACCACTCCTCGTTCTCTTCCCGCCCGGCCGTTCGCCGATCCGGCTCGTGAACCGCTTGGGTGAGGCTTCCGAGATGCCGCGCGAGCTCGGGATGCCCGGCGAGGATGTGGCTCCAGCGCGCGACCGCGAGCTCCACGCGACGGCCATCTGGTCCAGGGTCCATGCCAGGACCTCGCCGGCATCAGCCACGACTCAAGCCTGCTGCGGCCTGTCCTTCGCCGAGGACGTGCGCTTCGAGAGCGAGTGCCGCCTGCTTGCGCGCGCCTTTGTACAGATGCCCGTAGCGCTTCAGAACGAGCGCGCCGCCGTCAGCGTGGCCCATCTGTTCCGCGATCACCTTTACGTGGCAACCAGCCGCAACCATCAGCGAGGCGCCCGTGTGGCGGAGGTCGTGAAAGGTGAGATCGGGGAAGCCGGCCGCGCGCGCGGCGGGCTTGTAGACCTGGCTCATGAAGTTGTGCGGATCGAAGGGGCCGCCGCTGCGAGTCGGAAAGAGCAATCCGTCCGCGCTCGGCGCACGAGCAAGCTGCTGCTCGCGCACGAGCCTTACCGCCAGCGGTCCGACGTCCACCGTTCGACGACCGGCGCGCGTCTTCGTCCGCGTCCGAGCGCCGTCCTGGCTCTGCGCCGAGACGGATACCGCGCCGGCCGCGAAGTCGACGTCGCGATCCCGGAGCCCAAGGATCTCGCCGCGGCGAAGCAGCGTGAGAATCGCGAGCGGAACGATCCGGCTCACGTACTCGGGCAGCCACGAGCGCAGCTCGTCGACCTCGTCCCACATGAGGAAGTGAGGCTCGCGCTCCTCCGTACGGGCGAGCCGGACGGCGAACACCGAGGGGTCGACGCGCTGCCCGCGCTCCTCGGCCGCCTTCAGGATTCGCTTGAGGAGCGCGAGAACCATCTCAGCGCGCCGCGGCGTCCGCGCCGCGAGCTGTGTGACGAAGTCCTCCACGAGCGGGCGGTGGATGCGGTCGATCGTCAAGTCGCGGAGCGGTGCGAGCGCAGCAAGGTTCTCGTGGGTCAGCGCGACGGACTTCGGTCGCGGCCGAACCCGGCCGGCGGCGCCGACGACGTACCGCTCGAGCCACGACTGCGCGAGGTCGCCGAAGCGTTCGGGCGGCGCGTCGTAGAGCACGCCTGCCTGCTGGCGCCGCTCGACGTCGAGCTTGAACGCCTGTGCGTCCCTGTGCGTCGTGAACCTCTGAGATCGCTCGCGGCCGCGCGCGTCCCGGAAGCGAACCTCGTAGCGGCGTTGGTCCCTCGATGTTCGGCACGCGCGGATCGATGCCATCGACTTCCCCCTTCGCTCAGAGACGTCCGAGAGCGCCGGAGCGTACGCCGTCGTGACGGGCGTCGAGCCAGCGCACGATCTCCGCCTTGTCGAACAGGCGGCGGCCCTCGACCTTGTAGGAGGGCAGCTCGCCGCGAGCAGCAAGCCGATAGACCTTCTCGGGTTGGCAGCGCAGTATCTCGGCGAGCTCGTCGGCGGTGAGAAGGGTCGGCAGCGCGCTCACGGGGTAGGAGCATCATAACTGATGCCAGACGCGGATGCTAGACGAGCTGTCGGCTAGGCTGTCCGTGTGACGAGCGGTCAGCTGATCCGGCAGGCACGGTTGACGGCCGGCCTCTCCCAGAGCGAGCTGGCGGGGCGAGTGCGGCTGCCGCGGCAGCAGATCGTGCGCTGGGAGGGGGAAGGGGTCGAGCCGGGCTTCTCCACGCTGCGGAAGGTGCTTCGCGCCTGCGGCTTCGATCTGCCGGTCTCCCTGATGCGCTACGAGCCCGATCCCGAGCGCGAACGAGTGCTCGACGACCTCTTAGGAAAGTCGCCCGAGCGGCGTCTGCGTGGTTTCGTCGAGCGGCTCGAGGATGAAGGCTGATGGCCGGCGGGCGCTTCGATCCCTACGCGATCCTGAGCGCGCTCGAGCGGGAGTACGTCACGTACGTCCTGATCGGCGGGCTCGCCCGCGTGCTCCGGGGCTCGGACGAGCTGACCCACGGGCTCGACCTCACCCCGAAGCTACAGCCCGAGACGCTGCGCCGGCTCGAGACCGCCCTGCAGAGCATCGGCGCTCGTCCCGAGCGGGGAGGGGAGCTCTCGCTCGAGAGTCACGACTTCACGGCCGAGCCGGTATTAGCACTCACCAGCGACCACGGCGAGATCAAGGTGGTGCCAACCCCGGCGGGCACGCGCGGCTACGAAGACCTCCACCGCGCCGCGAGCAGGGAGTACCTGGGCAACAGGCTCCGTGCCGAGGTGTCCTCGCCCGGAGACCTCGTGCGCATGCTCTGGGTGCTCGGCCGCGACGTCGACGCCCGGCGGATCGAGACGATGCAGCGCGTCGTTGAGCTCGACCGCGGCTTGGGGCTCGAGCTCTGACGCAGAACAAGACGGCCGCCGCGAGCGGCCATTGCAGCCTGCTGTCGGTGCAGCTAACCCGCGGCCTAGTGAGACGATGGATCGCGCCGCCGCGGAGGATTGGATTTGCGCCCATGTGAAGCCGGTTGGCGCGATTGAGACCGCCCGCGAGCGACCGTGGGCGACGGTGCTGTGTCTACCACTGGCCGACAGCGTCGCCTGGTTCGAGGCATGCGCCGGTGCAGGCCTTCGAGCCGCGGCTCACGGCCGAGCTGTTCGCGCGGTGGCCCGACCGGGTCGCCGAGGTCGCGCGGTTGCGCCGACGCGACCGGCTCGGCGGTCTCCTCCACGAGTACGAACTTGCGGCATAGGCTGCGCGGAAGTCGATTCTGCGCACGCGCCGTAGCTGGAGTGCTACAATCTGTGCGTGGCTGAGGTTTCCGCACGCGATCTCCGCAATCACACCGCCGCCATCCTCCGCCGGGTCGAGGCGGGCGAGCGGCTGCAGGTGACCGTCAGCCACCGCCCGGTGGCCGAGCTCGCGCCGCTCGGCCGCCAGGCCTGGATCTCCGGCGCCGCCTTCGAACGTGTGCTCCGAGACGCACCCGCCGACCGCGCGCTGCTCGATGACCTCGCCCCCGTGCGCGAGCAGACGGTCGAGCGCGCGTGAGCCGCGCCGTCCTCGACACCTCCGTCCTCATCGCACGCGAACAGGGCCGACCGCTTCAGCGGCAGCTGCCCGACCAGGTCGCCATCTCCGTCGTCTCGATCGCCGAACTCGAGCTCGGCGTGCTCGTCGCCGCTGATCCCGACGCGCGCGCCCAACGCCTCCGCACCCTCAGCGACGTCCGCGCCCTCGCTAGCGCGCTCCCGATCGATGAGCGCACCGCCTCCGCCTACGCCGAACTGGCCGCGCGCACCCTCGCCGCCGGCCGCAAGCCCCGCATCCACGACACCTGGATCGCCGCCACAGCCCTCGTCAATCAGTCCGAAGTCTGGACGCAAGACCAAGACTTCACCGACTTCGCCGGCGCCGTCCCCGTCGTGCGCATCTAAAGCCAGCGGCAGCACTCATACCGCCGTCATACGGCGGGGCCGGACTACCGGCACCGACAGGGCGAGGTAGTTCCGGCACGCCCCGTTTTCGCGCCCGATACCGCCACGGCTGGCTCCCCGAATAGAGGCCGACGGGGCCAAGCCGCCCTCCACCAACCCGCTCTAGCGGGTGGACCGCGAAATCGGATGCCGCACGGACGGGCGGTGCTGGAGGGGAAGAAAGATGACAACGACAGACGCCGACCGGCTCGCCTATTGCTTCGCGGAGGTTCGTCGATCGGCGTGGGTTGAGGTAGCCATTAGCGCCTCCGCGTGGCGGACGTAGCGCGTCGCGCCGACCGAGCGATAGAACTCCAGCGCCTTCTCGAGCTGCGCCGAAGCCTCGGCGCGCCCGCCCGCCGCGAGCATCGCCTCTCCCGCGCGCAACCGCGCGTAAGCCGCTACCGCCGCTGCGCCCATCTGCGCCGCAAGCTCGACACTCTGCGCGAAGTCGCCCGCTGCGATTGCTCGCGCGGCGTCGACCCACGGCGTAACTGGAGCGGACTCCAGCGCGCGAAGCACAACGCCCTCGCGACGAAGATCCCGGAGCAGCCAAGCGAACTCGATCGGCGTCGCCGCCGGAAGGAACTCCAGGAGCGCCAGCACGAGGAACGACCCCCGCGCAAGCACCTCGGATGCCAGCTTCGACGCCTCTTGCTTCCGGCCCGCGGCGAGCAGCACCATGCCCCGAACGACGAGCGCCGGCGCGAGGATCTGCGGATCCTTCGCCCTCCGCGCGCGGTCGAGGGCCCTGTCGCTGTTCGCCAAAGCGCTCTCGCCCTCCCCGCGCGCGAGGTTGATCAGGGCACGGAGCGCGCCGCACGCGGCATCGGCATAGTGAGGGCCTCGCACCTCCGCTTCCGCGAGCACTTCGTCGAGGATTCGAGCCGCCTCTTTCCAACGTCCGTGGAGCACCGCGTCGTGAGCCTCGAGGGCGTTGCCGTGTCTCCGTAGATCGGCGGTGCCGTAGCGGTCGACGTCGCTCCGGAAGACTGCGAGATCGTCCGAAGTGTCGGCGAGCTGGCCGAGGAAGAAGCGGATGTGGTACGAGTTCCACTCGGCGACGATGAGGCGAGAGAAGGAGTTGCTCTCGCGCCCGAGCGCAATCGCGCGCGTCGAATCCCGGAGACCGCCGGCGTCACCGCTCAGAACACGCGAGTAGCCCATGACCTCGAGCGCTCGAACGCGCAAGTCGTCGGTCCCCAGGGCCTCGGTGAGCGGGAGGGCCTCCCGCGCGAGGCGGATTGCAGAGTGATGCTCGCTCGCGTTCATGTGGTACCCGGCCCGCTCGACGAGCGCGTACGCTCGCGCCCGCGACTCGCCGCGGTCTTTCGTGAGCTCGAGCGCCCGGTCGATGTAGGCATACGCCGTGTCGCAGTCGCCGCCGAACCAGAAGTAGCGAGAAAGCTCGACCGCGGCCTCCGCCGCGCCCTCCACGTCTCCGCGCGACCGCAGCTCGTCGAAGCCCTCCTCGAGCAGGTCGATACCGCTTCCGTCAGCCGCGTGGCGCGCGCGCCCCGCCGCGACGAGAATCCAAACCCGATCCGGGTCGTCCCGGGGCCACGCCTCGAGCGCCGCGGCGTAGAAGCGGCTCGCGGCCGAATATGACGCAAGCGACAGCGCACGATCGCCCGCCGCCCGCACGACGACGCGCGTGCGCTCCACGAGCGCAGGGTCGTCGACCCGGAGAGCCTCGGTGTATTCGAGCGCTCGCAAGTAGTGGTGGGCGAGCATCTCGGCGTGATCGTCGGGCCGGCCGAGCGACTCGATCCACTCGGCGGCGCCGCGGTGCTTCTGTGCGCGCCCGCCGCGCAGTATCTGCCCGTAGGCAACGTCGCGGACGAGGATGTGGCGGAAGGCGTACTCGTTCTCCCCGGCGACCGACGGCGTGCGCTCCCGCCGCACGAACTCCTTCCGCTCCAGCGCGTGCAGGCGCCGCTCGAGCGCCGACCGCTCGCCGCCGCCCATAGCGGCGAGCGTGCCGAGCCAGAACACCTTGCCGATCACCGAGGCGTCTTGGAGGAGGCGCTTCTCCTCGACCGGGAGGAGGTCGAGCCGAGCCGCGACGATCCCCTGCACCGTCTCAGGCACCTCGGCCGGCTGCCGGCCCGCCGCCACGAGCCGCGCAAACTCCTCGGCGTAGAGGGGGTTTCCGCCGGCGCGCTCGAGAAGCGTCTGCTGGAGCTCCGCGTCGAGCACCGATCGATCGAGTAGCGCGTGCACGAGGCGGGCGGTCTCCTCCGGCGAGAGCGGGGACAAAGAGAGCGTGAGCGCGTTCGCCTTTCCACCGCCCCACGACGGGCGCCGCGAGAGCAGCTCCGTTCGCGCCGTCGCGACGACGAGGAGGGGGACGTCGCTCGCCCAGTCGACGAGGTAGTCGACGAAGTCGAGCACGCCGTCGTCGGCGAAGTGGAGATCCTCGAACACGAGCACGAGTGGCCGCTGCTCCCCGAGCGCCTCGAGGAATCGGCGCCATGCCGCAAACGCCTCGTCGCGGTTGCCGCCGGTGTCGGCACCGCTTTCCAAGCCGACGAGCGGACGCAGATGGCGCTCGACCCAGGCGGCATCACGGTCGTCCGCGACCAGCGACCGCACCGCCCGGTCGAGCTTCGCCGCCGCATCGGCGTCGGCGTCGGTCTCGAGGATCCCGGCCTGCGCCTTGACGATCTCGCCCAGCGCCCAGAACGCTACGCCCTCGCCGTACGGGAGCGACCTGCCCTGCCGCCACGTCACGAGCTCGGAGCCCGACTCGATGTGCCGGAACAGCTCCCAGACGAGGCGGCTCTTGCCGATCCCCGGGACGCCGACGATCATCAGCAGCTGTGGTGAGCGCTCCTCCTTGACGCGCGCGAGCGCTTCTGCGAGGGCTCTTCGCTCGCGCTCTCTCCCCACGAGCGGCGTCGCCCCCACCTGCCGCACGTCGACGCCGAATCGCGACCGCGCCTGCACTGATTTCCACACGGCGACCGGTTGCTCTTTGCCCTTCGCCGCAACCGGTTGCGTAGGGCTGTACTCGATCACGCGCTCCGTCGCGCGGAAGGTCGTCTCGTCGACGAGGATCCCGTCGAC
>JACCZA010000368.1 GCA_013696185.1 Actinomycetota bacterium | reverse complement strand
GTCGGCACCGGAGCGGGCAGTGAGGCACAGCTCGACCTCCGCAAGCTGATGGGAAAGCGCGTGCGTCTGATGGGCACCGTCCTACGCGCCCGCCCACTCGAGGAGAAAGCCGACGCGGTGCAGGCCTTCGCCCGCGAGGTAGTCCCGCACCTCGCCACCGGGAGGATCCGCCCGCTCGTCGACCGCGTGTTCCCGGCGGCCGACGCCGCCGCCGCGTTCGACCGCATGGAGGAGTCCGGCAAGCTCGGCAAGGTGCTGCTGGACTTCGAGGCCTGACATGGCTCGGGTCGCCTTTATTGCGCACTGCCTGCTGAATCAGAATGCGAAGGTGATCGGCGGTGCGAAACGCCCAGGCATGTGGGAGCCGGTGATCGACCTGCTCACCCAGCGTGGATTTGCGATTCGGCAGATGCCCTGCCCGGAGCTTGCCTTCGGAGGGGCGAGACGGTTCTGGTGGGTGCGAGAGCAGGCGGACACGCCGGTGTTCCGTGCGCATTGCCGCCGGCTCGCACATACGGTTGCCGCCGTGATGGAACCGCACGTCTCGGCCGGCGACGACGTCGTCCTGATCGGCGTCGACTCGAGCCCGACGATGGGGGTCGACTTCACTCCGTCCGCCCCGGACTGGGCCGGTGAGCCGAACGTCGGCGACGCAGACACGCCGCTCGTGCGCGGTGAGGGCATCTTTCTGGAGGAACTGCACGCGGAGCTCACCGAACGGGGGCTGCCCATGCCGCGGCGCACGGGCATCCGGCACTGGTTCCCCGACTACGACCCCGGCGAGGAGCACTCACGGCTCGTGGCGCTGCTCGATGGAGAGGAGCGACCATGATCGACGCGCCCGCGCTACACCTGCCCTTCGAAAAACTCGAGACGGACGTCGCGTGGGACCCGGAGCGCCACATCGAGATCACCCCGCCGGAACAGGTCGTGCTGCTGGAAGAGTGGGGGCCGGAGGCGGCGGGACCGACGGCGCTCTCCCCGGTCGCGATCACGGGACCGTTTCGGTTCCTCTCCGACGAGGGCGCCGAGTCGCTCCGGGCGATCTGCACCAAGCTCGAGGGCTATGCGACGGGCATGGAGCGCATCCCCAAGAAGCTGCGTGGCTCCATCTACCGTTCCGCCTTCCTGCGGGGCATGGCCTTCGATCCCACGATCCTCGCCTTTCTGAGCGAGCTCGCACAAGTGCGGCTCGAACCGCACCCGGTGCAGCACCATGCGGTGCACATCAACTACGCGCCGGACGATCTCTCCCTCAACGTCGACCAGTGGCATCACGACGCCGTGGCCTTCGACTACGTGCTCTTCGCGAGCGACCCTCGCGGCATGCAGGGAGGGCGGTTCGAGTACTACGCCGGCCCGGTTGAGGAAGGACGGCACCTGCTGCTCGCGGGTGAGCAGCTGCCGCCCGAGAAGGTGCGCAGCCCCGAGTTTCCGGCAGCCGGCTGGGCCGTGCTCCAGCAGGGGCACCGCGTGCTGCATCGCGCCTGCAAGCTCGAGGAGCGCCACCCACGCATCACCGTCGTCAACTCGTTCTGGGCCCCCGTTCCCGGTGTCGATGACCCGACCGACCTCCCGACGATGTTGAAGATCGACGGCCGCGAGATCGCACTGACGGAATGGAGCCGCTTTCAGGCGCGCGTCGCAGCCCACCGGCTCGAGCACTTTGCTGCGACCCGGACCGACTTCTCTCGACCCCTGCCCGAGCTGCAGGCGGACCTGAGGCAGATCGCGGCCGCGCTGGCCGAGGCGGCGGACGCATTCGACCGCGACGAGGAGGGCTCTCTGATCGACTACGGCGCGGGCTCGTGAGCGACTCGCGCGCGCGGAAGATCGCGGTCGTCGCCGACGGCCTCCTCGTGCAGCGCCTGCCACAGCTGCGTAACGACGGCTACGGCGTCATGCAGCTCCCGCCGGCGTCGCTCGATCCAGACACGGCCTCCGCATGGCTCGAGCAAACGGCGGAGCAGATCGCCGAGTATCGCCGCAACGACTACCAGGTCGTGCTCGTCGACGATGGAGTGTGGGCGGCCGGCCTGGCAGGAGCGCTCGAGCGCCTCGGGATCGAGCCGCTCCCACGGGGGTGAAAGCAGCGCGTTTGCGCCTGTCTTCAGTACGCCATCCAACCGCCGTCGACGAGCAGGTTGACGCCGCTGACGTACCCCGCGTCGGCGGAGGCGAGGAAGAGCGCGGCGCCCGCGACATCGTCGGGCCGGCCAAGGCGGTGGAAGGGCGTGCGCGCGCGAGAGTACGCGAGCGTGTCCGGGTCTTGCTGCTCCGGTGAGCCGGTGAGGATCTTTCCGGGCGCGACCGCGTTGACGAGCACGCCACGGGGGCCGAAATCGACCGCGACCTGGCGCACGAGGTTGACGACGCCGCCTTTGCTAGCCGCGTAGGCGACGTGGCCGGGCGGGCCGATCATGCCGTGCTGTGAGGAGATGATCACGACGCGGCCCCGAACTTCGTCGACGGGCTCCTGCTCGACCATCTCGGCGACTGCTCGCTGCGTGCAGAGGAAGACGCCGCGCAGGTTCACCGCCATGATCGCGTCCCAGTCCTCCTCGGTCGTCTCGAGCAGGCCCTTCGACCAGCGCCCCGAGACGCCGGCGTTGCACACCATTACGTCGAGGCGGCCGTAGCGGGCGACCGCCGTCGTGACGAGGCGGTCGACGTCGGCCGAGCGCGAAACGTCGGTGTCGAGGAACAGGCCCCGGTCGCCGAGCAGAGCGAGAGTCTCCTCCCCACCCTCGCGCGGATCGCGCCGAACGTCCCCGACCACGACATGCGCGCCCTCGTCGGCGAAGCGGAGCGCGATCGCACGGCCGAGACCGGAGGCGCCTCCGGTGACCACTACCACCCGCTGCTCGAGCCGCCCGGCCATGCCACGTACCCTAAGCCGATGGCGAGCGCGGCCCCCCGGTTCACGCTCGAGCGCATCGACGGCGACCCTCTCTCGCTCGACGCCCTGACGGCCGGCGGCCCGGTGGTACTCGTGTTCGCGCACGCCGACTGCCCGACCTCGGCGCTGGCGCTGCGACGGCTCGCCGGGCTCGGTCAGGGGCCGGCCGGCGTCGCGCTCGCGTGCGTGGCGGAGGAGACACCCGAGGCGGCGAGCCGACTCGCGCGCCGTACGGGCATCCGTTTTCCGGTGCTCGCCGAGCCTGCGCCATTCGAGGTCTCGCGCGCCTACGAGATCGCGACGGTGCCGACAGCGGTACGCATCGAGCCCGGAGTGGGGGTGACCGGAACGGCGGCCGGCTGGGACGCCGACGCGTACGAACGACTGCTCGGCGCATCGCTCCCGTCCGAGGAGCCGCGGCGGAAACCCGGCTGCGGCGCTCGCTGGACGTACGAGGCGGCGGCCGGGCTCGACGAGCTCGAGGACATGATCGAACGAGGCTGGAGCGACGGCCTACCCGTGGTCCCGCCGACGCCCGAACGGGTCGAGACGATGCTCGGCAGCCGTGACGGCGCCCACTCGCTCGGGCCAGTCCCGCCGGCGCACGGCGTGGCGACACTGGAGCGACTCGCCGCGTGCGCCGTGCTTGCCGGCTGCCTGCCGCGGTACTTCCCGGTCGTGATCGCCGCCGCCGAGGCGGCGCTCGACCCTGGGTTCAATGCACACGGGATCGGGGTCACGACCCAGCCCGCAGGACCGATCCTCGTCGTCAACGGGCCCGTACGGGACGCGATCGGCCTCAACAGTGGCATGGGCGCGCTCGGGCCGGGCGCTCGGGCCAACATGACGATCGGACGAGCGCTTCGGCTGCTGCTGACGCTCACGGGCGGCGCCCGTCCGGGAGGGCTCGACCGCTCCACCCTGGGACATCCCGGCAAGCTCGGCATGTGCGTTGCCGAGAACGAGGAAGCAAGCCCCTGGGAGCCGCTGCACGTCGAGCGCGGCTTCGCCCGGGAGACCTCCACGGTGACGGTCTTCGCCGGGGACGCGCCGTTGTCGGTCTCCGACCATCGCAGCCGCACCCCAGAGGAGCTCGCGGCGACGCTGGCATGGGCGGCAGCCGGGCAGTGGAGCCCGTTCTGGTGGCCGATGGACGACACCTCCCTGTTCGTGCTCTGTCCCGAGCATGCGATGCTGTTCGGCGCCGCGGGCTGGGCGAAGGAGCAGGTCCGCGCGGCGATCTTCGCCGCGGCGCAGCGACCGGCGGGTGAACTTCGCCGCGGCGAGACGACGCCACTTGTTCAGGCGAGTGCGGACGACGCGTTGGTGCGAAAATGGACGCAGCCGGAGCTGATTGAGATCGTGGTCGCCGGGGGCGAGGCGGGCCGCTTCTCGGCAGTATTCGGTCCCTGCAACGGCATGCAGGCCGAGGTCGTGACGAGGGAGATCCAATGGAGTACGTGAGCCCGATCGACGACAGCGCCGCCGAGCCGGTGCCGTTCGCTCCGCGCCCGCGGGAGCTCGGAGGACGCCGCGTCGTTCTCCTGGACATCACGAAGAACCGGGGCAGCGAGCTGCTCGACCGGGTCGAGCAGCACCTGCGGCTCTACGGCGCGGAGACGTTCCGCCTTTCGAAGGAGATCTTCTCGAAGCCGGCCTCGAGCGAGGTGATCGAGCGTGTCGCCATCCACGGCGACCTGGCCGTCGAAGGCCTGGCCGACTGAGGCTCGTGCGTGTCGTGCAGTGTGCACGACGCCGTACGGCTCGAGCGACTGGGGATCCCGACCGCCGCGATCGGGACGGAACCGTTCCTGGACGAGGCTCTGGAGCAGGCGCGCCTGCTCGGCATGCCGGCATACCGGATGGTGCTGATTCCGCATCCTGTGCAGCTGCTCTCGACGGCCGAGCTTCAGGCGGTCGCCGACGCATCGCTGCCGCAGATCGTCGCTCGGCTGACGATCCGCAGATGAGGGTCTGCGGCGGCCTCGTCGTCACGGGCACGGCCCCCCGCGAAGGGGACATCCTCGTTCGCGACGGACGGATTGCGGCGATCGAGCCCCCGACGGCGGGCGGCGAGCTGGATGCCCGCGGATGCGTGGTCCTGCCGGGTGGCGTCGACCCGCACACACATCCGCTCTCCGGCCTCGCTCGCGCGACCACAGCGGCGGGCCAGGGAGGCACGACCACCGTCTTCGGGTTCACGGCACCTCGTCCCGGCGAATCACCCGGCGCAGCGTGGCGGCGCGCCGTGCGGGACCTGCCACAGGCGACCGTCGCCATGTCGCTGCACCCGGCGATCTGGGAGCCGGACCGGCTCACGCGCGCCGACCTCGAGGAGCTCAGGGCCCTCGGCGCCTCGAGCGTGAAGCTGTACCTCGCCTACCCCGAGCTCGGGATGATGGCCTCCGACCGAACGCTCTACGAGACCCTGCGCGCGTCGGTGGAGCTCGGCCTGCTCGTGATGGTGCACTGTGAGAACGGGGGCGTGATCGAGGCTCGCGTCGAGGAGCAGCTCGCGCACGGCGCCACCGGCATCGACGGCTTCGTGGCTGCGCGGGCAACCGGCGTCGAGGAGGAGGCAGTCGCCCGCACCCTGGCGCTCGCGCGGCTTGCGGAGGCGCCCGTGTACCTCGTGCATCTCTCGAGCGCCGGCTCGCTCGTCCTCGTCAGGGAGGCGCGGGCGCAGGGGCAGAGGGTGATCGCCGAGGCCTGCGCACACCATCTCCTGCTCGACGAGTCGTGCTACGAGCGACCCGACCCCGGCCGCTGGCTGATCGTTCCCCCTCTTCGCTCTCGATTCCATGTCGACGCGCTCTGGGATGGGGTCCACGACGGGACGCTTGACACGATCGGGTCCGACCATGCGCAGGTCGCGTATCAACCGGCCTTTCGCGGCGCCGACTTCCGTGCGCTGCCGTCCGGCTTTCCCGGCATCGAGACCCGCGTGCCGCTCGTACTATCGGAGGGAGCGAGGCGCGGAGTGACCCTCGAGCGGCTCGCGTCGCTCCTCGCAACGACGCCGGCGCGAACCTTCCGACGGGAGAGCACGGGCGCGATCGTCCCCGGAGCGGCGGCCGACCTCCTCGTCTGGGATCCGTCCACCCACTGGACGGTCGACCCGTCCCGGCTGCACGGTGGCCACGCCTGGACGCCCTACGACGGCATCGAGGTGATGGGAGAAATACGGACGGTGATTCGCGACGGCGCCGTGCTTCACGGGCCGCCGGAGCCGTAGAGTAGCCGCATGGCCGCCGACAAGCCCCTCCGCGTCGGGATCGTCGGCACGGGCTGGATCGCAACCGACCACAGCGTCGTTCTGCGCAAGCTCGGCCACGAGATCGTCGCCGTCTGCGACATCGATCGGTCTCGAGCCGAGCAGCGGGCGCCCGAGGGCGCCGCCGTGTACGAGGACTGGCATGAGCTGCTCGAACGGGAGACGCTCGACGCGCTCTGGGTGACGACCCCGCCACTGCACCACCGGGGCCCCGCCACGGCGGCGATGGAAGTGGGGCTGCCCGTCTTCCTGGAGAAGCCGGTGGCGCGCACGCTCGAAGACGCGCATGTCATCGTCGAGACCTGGGAGCGGACAGGTGTCGTCTGCGGAGTCGGCTACCAGTGGCACGCGACGGAGGGGCTCGAGACGCTGCAGGCCGAGCTCGCCGGCCAGCGGATCGCGCTGCTGCTCGGCGTCAGCATCGGGCCGACGGCTGCTCGGCCGTGGTTTCTCGACCGCTCGGGCGGCGGCGGCAACATCCTCGAGCGGGGCAGCCATCAGCTCGACCTCATGCGCGCGGTCGCCGGCGACGTCGCCCGCGTGCAGGTGACCGCTCCCGAGACACTGCTCGCCCAGACGGAGACGGACTCCGGGAACATCGAGGATGCCGCCGCGCTCCTGTTGCAGTTCGAGAGCGGCGCGGTGGGTACAGCCGTGATCGCCTGGACCCGTCAGGGGCAACCCGGCACCTACTCGCTCGACGTCGTTGCCACGGAGGCGACATTGAAGCTCGAGCTCGATCCGGCGTTCAAGGTGACCGGCCAGGTCGGCGACCGCCGGGTGGCGATGTCGCCGACGACACACCCCTTCGAGCGCGCCATCGCCCGCTTCGTCGACGCCGTGGGTGCGAGCGACCGGGGCCGCGTCTTCTGCGATCCGCGCGATGCGACGGCAACGCTGGCGACGGCCCTCGCCTGCGAGCGCTCCCTGCTCGAGAGCGGCCGAGTGGTCGAGCTGGCAGAGCTTCTTCCGACCGACGTGCCGTGAGCGCGTGAAGAGCGAGGCTCGAACAGGCGAGCGGCTGGAGGCTCTGGCCGTCCCGGCCGCACGCGTCCTCCCCTCGAGCGCCGAGTACCTCGCGCACCTCGATCTGGCAGACGCCGACCGGAGCCTGATCCGGCTCGCATCGAACGAGAACACCGAGCCCCCTTCACCGCGCGTGCGGAAGGCGCTCCAGGACGCCTACGACGTCGCCAACCTGTCTCCGCCGACGATGCCGCCGCTGCGCCTCGCCCTCGCCGAGCGCTACGCCGTGGATCCCGGCCGCATCCTGCTCTCGGCGGGCTCGACGGAGGTGATCGATGCGACCTTCCGGACGTTCGTCCGCGCCGGGGACGAGGTCGTCCTGGCACGGCCGTCCTGGCCCGTGTACCGGCGGAGATTGGAGGCGCTCGAGGCCCGGATCGTGGAGGTCCCGCTCGTCGTCACGGACACCGCGTACGCCTATGACGTCGATGCGCTCGTGGGCGCCGTCACGCGCCGTACGAAACTCGTCGTCGTCTGCACGCCCAACAACCCCACCGGTAACGCGATGCGCAACGAGGATGTACAGCGGGTCGCGCGAGTCGGGCCGCCGCTCCTGCTCGACGCCGCGTATGCCGACTTCGACCCGGGCGTGGATCTGAGGCCGATCGTCCACGAGCACGACAACGTGGTGCTCACGCGAACGTTCTCGAAGGCCTACTGTCTCGCCGGCCTGCGGATCGGCTATGCCGTCGGCGGGCTCTCACTGCTCGACCTCGTCGACCGGTTCCTCGTGCCGGGCAGTTCGGTCAGCTCGGCGGGTCTGAACGCCGCGCTCGCGGCACTCGAGGATGACGCGTACCACCGTCGCCAGGTGAAGCGGATTGTCGCCGAGCGGGATCGGCTCATCGCTGCCCTCCGCACGCTCGGCGTGCGGGCGTACGACTCGTGCGGAAACTTCGTCGCGATCGACGCATCTGCCCACGAGGGCGGTTCGCACGGTCTCGCCGCAACCCTCCTGGAGCACGGCATCGTCGTTCGCCCGCTCGCCGACGGCATCCTCCGCGTTACCGTCGGCCGAGAGAGGGAGAACGACGCCGTGCTCGCTGCGCTCACGGCGGTCGCAGGCGCGGCTCGCTAACCGGACCGCGCCAAATCGACCGCTGCTCCGAGGAGGACGTTGGCGCCGTTGACGCAGTCCTCCCAGGCGGTGTGCTCGGCCGGGTCGTGGCTCACCCCGCCCGCCGAGGGGACGAAGATCATGCCGCTCGGCGTCACCTGTGCGAGCGCCTGGGCGTCGTGGCCCGCGCCCGAGGGCAGCTCCATCGTCGTCAGGCCGAGAGCGCCGGCCGCGAGTTCGATCGCTGCCCGCACGCGCTCGTCCGTCGGGGCGGGCTCCCAGCGGCCGACGCGTCGTAGCTCGACCTCCAGCCCGTATGTTGCAGCCTCGGCGCGGGCGCGCTCGGCGAGCGCGAGCTCCAGGGCGTCGAGCTCTTCCGGGTCGAGCGAGCGGCATTCCATGCGCAAGCGCGCCCGTCCCGGAACGACGTTGAACGAGCCAGGCTCGATCTGGATGTCACCGACGGTGGCGACACAGCCGGGGAAGTCGCGTGTCACGGTCTCGCGGACGCCGAGGACGAACCCGGCCGCACCGAGCGCCGCGTCTCGACGGGCTTCCATCGGCGTCGTGCCCGCATGGCGGGCGTCCCCCTCGAAGACGACCTGGAAGGAGCTCGAGCCGATGATGCCGGTGACGATGCCGATATCGGTGCCGGCGCGCTCGAGCACCGGACCCTGCTCGATGTGGAGCTCGAGAAAGCCCGCGAGGGTCGAGGGGTCGCGGCGCGCCGCCAGCAGTCCCTCCTCGGTGAGCCCGACTCGGGCGAGCTCGGAGACCAGGAGGTCGCGACCACCGCGTGGGGCGGCGAGGATCTCGGCGCTCAGCTCGCCCGTCAGCGCCCAGCTGCCGAGCTCGCCGACGAGTGTGCCTTCCTCGTCCGTGAAGTCGATCGCCTCGAGCGCCACTGGCAGCGCGAGCCCCGCATCCTGCACCGCCCGCAACACCTCGAGCGCGCAGAGGACGCCGAGCGCGCCGTCGTAGCGTCCGCCCCGGCGCACAGAATCGAGATGGGAGCCGAGCAGGAGCGTTCTCGCGCTCCGGTCGCCCGCGGGGAGCCGAAGCGAGTGGTTCGCGGCCGAGTCGACGTGTGTCTCGAGCCCGGCGGCCCGCCCGCGCTCGAGAAACCAGGCGCGCGCCTCGAAGTGAGCCTCCGAGAACGTCGTGCGGGCAATCCCGCCGTCCGCGGTACCCCCCATTGCCGCGAGCTGCTCGAAGTCGGTGCGCATGCGATCGGGATCGATGCGAAGCACCACGCGCGATCCTATAGTGGCCGTCCATGTCCCCGGCCGACCCCTCTTCCATGATCCCGGGCCCGGTGCGCGAGCGAGATCTGGTCGGTTACGGCCCGAGCCCGCCGGTGTTCACGTGGCCGGACGGCGCCACGGTCGTGGTCAACCTCGTCCTCGTCTACGAGGAAGGATCCGAGTCGTCGGTGCTCTGGGGCGACGACCGCAACGAGGGCTGGGGAGAATATGCCGATCCGGGCGTGCAGCCGCCGCAGCGCGACCGCGGCACCGAGGCGCACTACGAATACGGCAGTCGCGCCGGCATCTGGCGACTAGCGCGGATCTTCGACGAGGCGGCTGTCCCGGTGACGGTGTCGGCCGCCGCCGTCGCGCTCGAGCTCAACCCGGCCGTCTCCGCGTGGATGCGCGAGCACGACCACGATCTGTTGGGCCACGGCTGGCGCTGGATTCAGCTCTGGGAGCTCACGCGCGACGAGGAGCGAGATCACCTGCGACGCGCGATCGAGAGCTACCAGCGCACTCTCGGCCGGCGGCCCCTGGGGTGGAACTGCCCCTCGTGGCCGAGCGCATCGACGCGTGAGCTGCTCCTCGAGGAAGGCGGCTTCCTCTACGACTCCGACTCCTGCGCCGACGACATCCCCTACTACGTCCGCTCCGGCGGCGTGCCGTTCTTGGTCGTGCCGTACTCGAAGACGTACAATGACAGCCGGTACCTCATGAACCCCGGCTTCGGGAGCCCGCGTGACTTCCTCGACACGCTCACGATGGGCCTCGACGAGCTCGCGCGCGAAGGACGCCCGGCGATGATGACGGTTGCGATGCACGCCCGGTGGAGCGGCCAGGCCGCCCGCGCGGCGGCGGTTCGCGGCTTCCTCGAGCACGCCCGGCGCACGCCGGGCGTGAGCTTCATGCGCCGGGTCGACATCGCCCGCTGGTGGCTCGAGGCGTATCCGCCGTAGTCATGCCGGGGCCCGCCGGAGCGCCTCGTGCACGGCCGCGAGCAGGCGGCCCGAGGTCAGAGCCTCCTGCGCGACGCGTTCGACGTCGACGCCGAGCGGCCGATCCTCGGACAGCGGCTCGACGAGCTCGCTCACGACCGCGTACGCCGCCGCAGTACCGCGGCCGAGCGGCTCGGGTCGGGCAAGCTCCACCGCTCTCGCCGCCACGACGAGGTGTAGCGCGACGAGCAGCCGCAGCCGGTCGAGCATCGTGGCGAGCCGGCGGACAGCCAGCAGGCTGCCGGTCGAGTCGTCCTCCACCGCGTCCGAGCCGCCGCGCGCATCGAGGCAGGTGGGCGCAGCGGCGTGTACCAGCTCCCCGGCGAGCGCATCTGCGACCTTGAGCAGCGGCGCCATGCCCGCCCCGCTCGTTCCAGGTGCGGCCAGGTTGGCGGGGAGGCCGCTCAGCGGCTCGGCGAGCAGGCGGGCAGAGCGGGCGACCGCGAGATTGCCCACCTGGGCGAGCCCGAGCGCGACGGCATCGGCCGCGAGCGCGAGCGCGGGCGCGTGAAAGTTGCCGGTCGAGACGATCTCGCCATCCTCCGAGAGCACCAGTGGGTTGTCGCCGGCGCCGTTGAGCTCCGGCTCGAGCGCGGCCGCGAGCAGATCGAGTGCCGCGGCCAGAGAGCCGTGCACCTGGCTGACGCAGCGGAAGGAGAGCGGATCCTGCAAG
>JACCZA010000366.1 GCA_013696185.1 Actinomycetota bacterium | reverse complement strand
GCAGCACGGTTGCCGTGCTCACGGCGGGTGTGGTCGGTGGGGTCGCGTGGCTGACGGGGACGGCGCCCCTGGTCGTCGCCGCGACCGCAACGCTCGTCCTGGCCGGACAGGCGCTCGCGCTGCGTCTGCGGGAGGCGGAGCTCGCGCCGCCCGGCGGGCGTCGCTAGGCCGGAAGCGCTAGAGGGTCGCCAGCGCGGCCAGGCGCTTGAGGCAGAACGCGCCTTCCTGTGGCGCGCGCACGGCGGGCAGAGCCGTCTCCTCGCGGAAGGAGACGTCGGGTCGGAAGCGCTCCGTCCAGGCCACCTTGCCGTTGCGCAGGGCCACGAGCTGTCCGACGGCGAGCTCCTGCTTGCGGAGCGACCGGCGTGTATAGCGCTCGACGATCTCGAGCGCGAGGCGCGTGGAGGCGAAGAAGACGGCACCGCGGCCCTGACCGAGCCAGAGTGGGCGCCCGACGCCGCGCGCGACGAAGAGCAGGTCGGGCCTGCGCTCGTCGAGCCACGCTGTCGCCATCGACCCGCGCAGCTCCTCGAGTGCCTCGACCCGGCCTTCGGCCTGCTCGGCGAGCGCGAAGATCGCCTCTGAGTCGACGGTCATCTCGGGCTCGGCGCGCTCGAAGCGATGCGCGGACATGATCTCCTCGTCGTTGACGATGATGCCGTTGTGGATGCCGACCACCGCGCCGTGGCGGACCGGGTGGTTGTTGGCGGCGATCGTCGGATGGCCCTTCGTGTAGTCCCGGACGTGCACGAGCACCTGGGAGGCCGTTCGGGGCACCTCGACGTGGTCGAGGAGCGCGCTCGCGCCCGAGCGCTGCTTGTGCACCCGGATCTCGCCGCCGCCCTCGCGCCACGCGTAGCCCACGGCATCCGCGCCGCGCTCGGCGATCGCAGCGAGGAGGGACTGGGCCGCGAGCGTCCTGTCGACGCCGCTCTCCGCGTCAAGGCTGTATCCCGCGATCCCGCACATCGTGCTGTTCTTCCCTCCGCTGGCTCGTGGAGCCGGAGAGCGCCTGCCCACCCGCTCGTCTCTCTTCCGACGCGCCGCCTTCGATCGAAGTTAGCTCGTTCATCGGCGTCCTTAGAGTTTCCTTGCATTCGGGGTGACGC
The DNA here is from genome assembly GCA_013696185.1 of Actinomycetota bacterium. GTDB lineage: Bacteria > Actinomycetota > Thermoleophilia > Gaiellales > Gaiellaceae > JACCZA01. The sequence goes on along the minus strand of JACCZA010000366.1, from coordinate 7,778 downwards.
TTCTCAAGCGCCCCGAACGGGTGGCCGATAGCACGAGGGTGGAGCAGCGAGACCTCCTCGATCCTGCATACGAGCCGGGGCTGCCGGACCGTCAACTGGAGCCCGTGGCCGACGAGGCGCCCGAGCCCCTGGACGACGACGGCCCGGTGGAGCAGCCCCAGGCGACGCAGGATCCGCTCAAGCTCTACGTGCGCCAGATCGGCGCGAATCGCCTGCTCACGCCCAGAGAGGAGCGGGAGCTCGCGCGTCGCAAGGACGAGGGCGACGAGGAGGCCAAGCGCCGCCTCGTCGAGGCGAACCTGCGGCTCGTGATGTCGATCACCCGCAACTACACGAAGGCCGGCGTGCCGCTGCTCGACCTGATCCAGGAGGGGAACCTCGGCCTGATCCGTGCCGTCGAGAAGTTCGACTACCGCATGGGCTTCAAGCTCTCCACCTACGCCACCTGGTGGATCCGCCAGTCGGTCACGCGCGCGCTCGCCGACCAGGGGCGGACGATCCGCCTGCCGGTGCACGTGGCCGAGCAGGTGCGCCGGCTCACGCGCTCGCGCCGCGCGCTCCTGCAGCAGCTGAACCGCGAGCCGACGAGCGAGGAGCTCGCCCACGAGAGCGGCTTCCCGGTGCGCCGGGTGCAGGAGCTGCAGGAGCTGGTCGAGGATCCCGTCAGCCTCGAGACGCCGGTCGGCGACGGCGAGAGCCTCTACGGCGATCTGGTCGAGGACACGGCGAGTGACCAACCCGACGCGTCGACCGCCAAGCACCTGCGCGCCCGCGAGCTCGCCATGGCCCTCGGCGAGCTGAACCCGCGCCTGCGCCTGGTGCTGTCGTTGCGCTTCGGCCTCGACAGCAGCAAGCCGATGACGCTCGAGGAGGTCGGCCGCGAGCTCGGCATCACCCGCGAGCGCGTGCGCCAGCTCGAGGGGCGCGCGCTGCGCGAGCTGCGGAACGTCGCGCCCGAGCTCGAGCTGTACCTGACGGCGTAGGAGGTCCCGTAGCGGTTCGTCGAAGGCCGGAAGCCTCGCCTCGCCGACGCACGATAACGGGCGTTATGTCAAGTCGAGCTCGGCGGAGCCGCGGTCTGACTCTCTCGCCCACCGGGTGACCTGCCGGACCCTTCGCTACCGTGTCGCCCATGTCGCTGCGGGCAAGCTCGGCGACCGCGGCACGGTGAGCACGCTCCAGGCCGTCGTGCTCGGCATCGTCCAGGGCCTGACCGAGTTCCTCCCGATCTCGAGCACCGCGCACCTGCGGATCGTGCCCGCCTTTCTCGGCTGGGACGATCCCGGCGCCGCCTTCACTGCCGTCACGCAGCTCGGGACGATGGCGGCCGTCCTCCTGTACTTCCGTCGCGACCTCTGGCGCATCGCCGGCGCGTGGCTCCGCGGTCTGCGCGATCGGGAGATTCGAGGGAGCCTCGAGTCGCGCCTCGGCTGGTACATCGTCCTCGGGACGGTCCCGATCGCGCTCGCGGGCTTCGTCTTCCGCGATCAGGTGGAGAGCGGTGCACGCAGCCTGCCGCTGATCGCCTCGGCGCTGATCGTGCTCGGCTTCGTCCTGCTCGTCGTGGACATGCGCGGGCGACGCGAGCGCGGGATCGAAAGCCTCAGCCTGCGGGACGGACTCGTGATCGGGGGCGCTCAGGCGCTCGCGCTCGTGCCGGGCGTGTCCCGCTCGGGCGCGACCTTGACCGCCGGGCTCTTCCTCGGCCTGACGCGCGCGGACGCCGCGCGCTACTCCTTTCTGCTCTCCGTTCCGGCGGTCGTCCTGAGCGGCCTCTTCGAGCTCCGGGGCATCGGCGGCGCGGGAGGCGCGGGTGCCGGCCCGACCGCGGTCGCGACCGTGCTGGCGTTCGCGGTCGGCTACGCCTCGATCGCCTTCCTGCTCCGCTACCTGGCGACGCACAGCACCGCGCTCTTCGTCGGCTACCGCGTCGCTCTCGGAGCGCTCGTGCTCCTGCTCCTCGCCCTCGGGGCGATCTCCTAGATCTTTCCGCAAAGAGCGACTTTTCGCTGCGGAGCCCCCTTGCATCGGCCCGCCGTCGCTGTAGATTCCTCCTGCGTCGAGCACGGAGCGCAACTAGGTCGAAGCCACTCACGGAGACCGTACGCGGAAGCGGAAAGTCAGCGGGAGCGGTGGACGAAAGCGCAACCGGCTCGACGAACTTTTTTTCCTCTCGGTCGGTCGTCCTGTGCCCCGCGCCGGCGGACGGGCGCGATAGCATCGCCCCGATGCACCTGCGCCCTCCGAGCATCGATCACGGCGTCGTCTCGGCCGTGTGGGCGGTCGGCCTCGGGCTCTTCATCCTGCTCGGGCTCGTCGCGGTCGGCCTCTCCCTCGCGACTGCCGTGATCTTCGCCGCGGTCGCCGCCGGCGCGATCTTCCTCTTCGTGCGGCTTCGCGGCGAGGACGACCTGCGCGCCTGAGCCCGACGCGGGTCAGCGCCGTCGCGGCGCGCGCCCGTCCAGGAGGACATCCAGGAGCAGCCGGGCGAAGTCCCGTCCGACGAGGGCTTCCAGCCGCTCGTGTGCGGTCGGGACGGCGGTTTCGAGGCGGGCGAGAGCAGCACAGTGCTCGATCAGCAGCTCTGGCCCTCTCCCTCGTCCCGGTGGCTGGGCGGCGGCGTGCATGGCTGTACGAGGAGTATCGCCCGGGCACCTTGGGGCCGCATCCCTGACGGGGGTGAACCGTCCGGGGCTCCCGGACGAATGCAGCGGTTCGACTCGACTACGACCCGAGTCTGAAGACGTCGAAGGCTGCCGAGTCGAGCTGCTGACGGAATCGCTCCACCGTCAGGGTCTCCTCGTCGCCGAAGGCGTACGGGACGACGCCGATCGCCGCATCGTGGTGGAACGGGAGGTCGACGTGGGCTGTCGAGACGAGGTTGACGGAGACCCGACTGCAGACCGGACAGCGCACCGCCACGCCGACCTGGCCGCCGCCGGGCGCGAGCAGCGAGAACGCCGACGGCGTCACCGGCCGGATTCGCTCCTCGGGGTAGCAGACGAAGCTCCAGGGCCAACGCCCGCCGGCGATCCGGTGTGCGGCGAGAGCACCGAGCTCTGCGGCCAGCGGGTCGAGCCGCGACGTCATCAGGTTCGCGAAGCGCCCCTCCTGCAGCCCGAGCGGCGCCCAGTCGAGCTGCTCGTGGGTGACGAGTGCTGGATGCTCCTCGCCGCACGGGCAGGCGAGCTGGATGCGGTAGACCGCCGGATGCAGCGCGCCGGGGAGCCGTTCCAGCCTGCGAAACGCCGACAGGGCCACCGACGTGCGCCCGCGCTCGGGGCACGCGAAGGTGTAGCGGGTCGTCAGCGCGTCGTAGAGCACCGTGCTCCCGGTATCGGCAGCGTCGGGCGAGGCGTGAGGGGCCGGTCAGTAATGGATCAGCGAATGGATGTCGATGCCGCCGAGGCGATCCCGCCCTTTCAAGAAGTCCAGCTCGATCACGAATGCGGCTCCCACGACCTCGCCGCCCAAGCGCCGGACGAGGTCGCTGATCGCCGCCACGGTGCCCCCGGTCGCGAGCAGGTCGTCGTGCACGATGACCCGCGCCCCCTCGGGGATCGCGTCCGGGTGCAGCTCGAGCGAGTTCTGGCCGTACTCGAGCGCGTAGGTGGCGCTCACGGTCTCGGGCGGGAGCTTCCCCGGACGCCGGGCCGCAACGAAGCCGCATCCCACCTGGCAGGCGATCGCTGCGCCCAGGATGAAGCCTCGGGCCTCTGCGCCGAGGATGAGCGTCGGCTCCTTCGTGCGTGACCACGCCGCGAGCTCTCCAACCGCCTGGTGCAGCGCGGCTGCGTCCCCGACCAGGGGCATGAAGTCCTTGAAGACGATCCCGGGCTCCGGGAAGTCGGGAACCTCCCTGATCTTTGCGGCGAGGTCGACGGCGGCCATCACAGAGAGGCCTGCTGGCGGACGACGCGCCAGAACAGGAGCTGCGAGAGCTCCTGGGCGAGCTCCGCCAGCGTCTGCAGGTCCTCCACTCCCGCCTGCCGCCGCTCGGGATTGCGCGAGCGGAGCGCCGGCGCGACGAGCGCCTCGAGCAGGCTCGCCTCCCGGTCGGCGGACGTGCGGAAGGCGCGGAGGTGCCGGGGTGCGATGCCGAACCGGGCCAGCCGCCCGCACGCGGCGGCGATGTCGACGTCGCTCTCCAGGTAGGCGCGCTCGGTGCCCTCCCCGGTGGGCACGAGCAGCCCGTAGGCCTCGAGCTCCCGGACGAAGTCGGAGGCGACTCCCGCCCGCTCGCGCAGCTCGGCGGCGTCGACGCGCTCCTCGTGGCCGGCGAGATCGGCGCTGCGCCGGCGCTTGCGCGGTGCCGAGCTCGGCGAGCTGAGCTCCTGCCTGATCACGCGCAGGGGCAGGAACTCGTCGCGTTGCAGCTGGAGGATCGTCTGCAGGCGCTCGACGTCCTCCTCGCTGAAGAGCCGGTAGCCGCCCTGCGTCCGCTTCGGGGTCAGCAGGCCCTGATCCTCGAGGTAGCGGATCTTGGAGATCGAGATGTCCGGAAACTCATCCTGCAGACGGCGGCAGACTGCGCCGATCGTGAGGCGGCGCTCGGTGTGGCCGTCAGCGGGCTCGATCGCGGTCGTGGTGCTCATCCGGCGAGGAAGGACAGTCGGTACTTGCCGATCTGCAGCTCGTCCCCGTCGTTCAGCTGCCCCGAGTCGATCCGGCGCCGGTTCAGGAACGTGCCGTTCAGGCTGCCGAGATCCTCGATCTGGAACGTTCCCTCGCGCTGCGTGACGACCGCGTGGCGCCGGGAGACCGTGACGTCGTCCAGGAAGATGCCGCAGTCGGGAGAGCGGCCGATCGTGGTCTGATCGCCCTCGGGATAGAACGTCTCGCCCGTCCGGCCTCCGCCCGACCGGACGACGAGCGCGGCTCGACCGGCACCCACCTCGTCGAGCGTCACGCTGCCCTGCAGCTCGCCTGCCTCGGCCGGAGAGAACTGCATCGTCGTGTCGCCTCCGCCCTCGTCGCGGGCGAGCAGGGTGCCGCACTTGGCGCAGTAGTTCGCCGTCTCGGGGTTCTGGAAGCCGCACTCCGGGCAGTACACATGGCTCACGAGGCGGGATCCTCGAGCGGCGGGGCGCCCTTACCCGTCAGGATCGCGGTCAGTCGCTCGACGTCGACTTGCAGCCCGCTCTCGCCGCTGCGATGCCCCTTCTGCAGGCGGACGACGAGCTCGGCCCGCAGGATGTCGATGCGGCCGTGCAGCATCCGGCGGCGGTAGGAGACCTGGTGCTCCTCCTCCACGAGCTCGTGGATCAGCTGCCTGAGGTCTGCGTCCGAGAGAGAGCCGAGATCGGGGAGTGCTTCCATCGGCGGCCTTTCGTTTGGGAGTGGCCGGGAGCCTGCTAGTAAAGCACCCCGTCGCTCAGGGGTCAACCTCTACCTGAGACTCGCTGTTCGTGCCGGAGCGGCGAGTCCCTCCATCAGCTCGGCCACCAGCTCGCCGAGCTCCTGCTCGAGCGTGCGGGAGAGCGCCTCCGTCTCGCCCTCGGCGTACAGATGCAGGAAGGGCTCGCTCGGGTCGGGGCGCACCTGCTGCCAGCCCCGCTCCTCGAAGACCTTGATGCCGTCGAGCACGTCGGTTCGCTGCCCCTTGAAGTGCTCGGTCAGCAGGCGCATCACCCCGCCCTTTTGCGCCCACGGGCACGCGACCTCGCTGTGGACGAGCGTCGGGCGGGGCAGCCCGGCGACCAGCTCGGAGAGGGGTCGCCGGATCGGAGCGAGCAGCTCGAGCAATCGGCAGAGGCTCGCGACCGCGTCGTAGGCCGGCAGGAACTGCGGAAACACGCAGCCCCCTCCCCCGGCCCCCGCGAAGACGACGCCCTCCTCGGCCGCCGCGCGCGTGAGATCGCTCAGGGACGCGGGCGTGTAGAGCACCTCGAGCTCGCTCCCGGCGACGACTCGCTCCACCTGGCTCGTGATAGTGATCGGGAAGGCGACCTTGCCGCTCGAGCCCCGGTCGGCCAGAAGGCGCAGGAACAGGAGCAGGAGCTCGTCCGCCGTCACCTCGTGGCCCCGCTCGTCGATCAGCGAGAGGCGCTCGCCGGCCGAGTCGAGGACGACCCCGAGATCCGCCCCGACCGCCACCACCAGCCGCCGCGCCTGGTCGAGCGACTCCTCCGGGGCGGGCTGACTCGTCCGCTCGCCCGCGAAGGCGTTCGCCGCGACGGCCTCGACCTCCAGGGGCCCGAGCAGGAGCGGCAGCACGAACGACGCGGCCGAGTAGCCGTAGTCGATCACGATCCTGAAGCGGCGCCGGCAGATCGCGGCGACGTCCAGCAACGCCAGGAGGTCCCGCGCGTAGTTCTCGCGACCCCGGACGGGATACGTGATCCGACCCACGTCGTGGTAGGCGACACGGCGCAGCTCCTGCCGGGAGAAGTGGCGCTCGATCTCCTTCTGCAGCCCGGCCGTGAGCTGGATGCCGGGCGGCTCGTAGAACCGCACCTGCACGACCTCCGGCTCAGTGCCCGTGCCCACGTGGATGCCTGCGTCGTAGCCCTCCGTCTTCAGCATGTGCCGCGTCAACGGCGAGGGGAGCACGCGCAGGTCGGCGACGTCGAGGCCCGTGGAGATCAGCCCCGTGATGATCGAGCGCTCGATCATGCGACAGGCGGGCGGCGACTCACGGCTCGCGACGACGCGCATCCCCCGCTTCAGCGCCGTGCCGAGCGCCGCGGCGAGGCGACCGGCGATCTCGGGGGTCAGGTCGACGTTGACGAGGCCCGCGACGCCGTCCTGCCCGAACAGGCGCGTCGAGGCCCGGGACTCCCAGATCAGGCTCTCGTGCACCTGCGCGCCCGACTCCACCTCCTTGTGCGGGTAGATGCGGACGCCGGGCATGATCACGCTCTGGGCGCCGAGGGTGACGTCGTCGCCGATCGCGACGCCCTCGTGGATGTGGACGTGCGCCCGCACGTCGCAGGAGCGGCCGATGATCGCCCCCTCGACGAGGGAGCTCGCGCCCAGGTGCGTCGAGGAGTCGATCACCGAGCGCACGGCGCGAGCCTGCGTGCGCAGCGTCACGCTCGAGGCGAGCACCGAGAACGGGCCGAGGCTCGCCTCGGGCGAGATACGGCAGTTGTTGCCGATGAAGGCGGGCCCCTCGACGGCGTCGAGGTCGTCGATCTCGACGCTCTCGCCGATCCAGATGTTGCCGCGCAGACGGATGCCCGGCACCTGCAGCGAGACCCGGCCCTCGAGCGCGTCGAAGTTCGCCTGCCGGTACTGGTCGAGGTTGCCGATGTCCTGCCAGTAGCCGTCGCAGACGTAGCCGTAGAGCGGCCTGCCCATCTCGAGCAGAAGGGGAAAGAGCTCCTTCGAGAAGTCGTAGGGCCGATCCGTCGGGATGTGCCGCAGCACCTCGGGCTCGAGCACGTAGATGCCGGTGTTGATCGTGTCCGAGAACACCTGACCCCAGGAGGGCTTCTCGAGGAAGCGCTCGACCCGCCCGTCCTCGTCGGTCACGACGATGCCGAACTCGAGCGGGTTCTCGACCGACTTGAGCCCGATCGTGACGGCGGCGCCGCGCTCTCGGTGGAAGGCGACGAGCGCGCCGAGGTCGATGTCGCAGAGCGCGTCGCCCGAGATCACGAGGAACGTCTCGTCGAGCTTGCCGCTCGCGAGCCGGACCGAGCCCGCCGTGCCGAGCGGCGTCTCCTCGACGGAGTACTCGATGCGCAGTCCGAGTGCCTCGCCCGTGCCGAAGTAGCTGCGGATCGCCTGTGGCAGGAACGCGAGCGTCACGATCACGTCCTCGAAGCCGTGCT
>JACCZA010000358.1 GCA_013696185.1 Actinomycetota bacterium | reverse complement strand
GACGAGGAGCGCGATCGCGGCGAGGACGGCGAGGCCGAGGCCGCGACGTGGCAGCGATGGAAGATCCATGTCGTCAATGATGACAACATGCTGCTGCCGTGTCTGTCAGAGAATCGTGTCGAGATCGTGCTGACTGGCACACTTCGTGCGTGACGCGGAGAGCGCTGATCGCAGGAGTGCTGGTAACCCTTGGAGCAGCGCTCTGGCTCGGGGCGGCCGGCGGCCGAGCGGAGTCGCCGAGCGGCGTCGTCGGAATCCTGACGCGGGGTCCGACGCAGCCCGTCTGTACCGCCGAAGAGCCCTGCGAGGCACCTGCGGCCGGCGTGACGCTCTCCTTCGTCCGCGCGGGCCGGGTCTCCGGGCGCGCCCGCACCGGGTCTGCAGGCGGCTTCCGACTTCGGCTGGCGCCCGGCCTCTACGCGATCCGGACGAGCGCCAAGCCCTTCGGGACAGTTCCAACGCCGGCACGAGCACGGGTCTGGCCGAGCCGCTTCACCCGGCTCGAGCTCTCGATCGACACCGGCATCCGGTAGGCGCGCCCGCGCGCGCGTGACGTCCCCCCGGGGCCTTCGGCCCTGACCCACCGTCGTTCACGCTACCTGGGGAGGTGTCACCTGTCCGCTACGGCGCCGTGCCGGTTCTGTGACAGCTCCAGGACCACACCCACAGCAGCCCGCGCGCCTTCCGGCCGGATCGCGACGCCTCAGCCGACGACGAGGTTGACGAGCTTCCGCGGGACGACGATCGCCTGGCGCACGCTGCCGCCGTCGATGAACGCCCGGGCCCTGGGCGAGTTGCGGGCGAGCTCGACGAGCTCCTCGCGGGACAGATCCGCCGCCGCCTGGACACGGTCTCGCACCTTGCCGTTGACCTGGATCACGAGCTCGAACGTCTCCCGTCGCAGCTGCGCCTCGTCGGCCACCGGCCAGGGCTCCTCCCAGAGGCGCTCGTGCCCGAGGCGCTGCCACAGCTCCTCCGCCACGTGCGGCGCGTAGGGCTGGATCAGGCTCACCGCCGTCTCGGTCGCGAAGCGCGCCGCCGGATCCTCGGGGGCGCGCGCGATCTCGTTGACGAGCTCCATCACCGCCGAGATCGGCGTGTTGAAGACGAAGCGCCGCTGCACGTCGTCGGTCACCTTCGCGATCGTCTCGTGCGTCTTCCGCGCGAGCGCCCCCCCACTCGGCGCCTGCGCCGGCCCGCCCCGCTCGACCTGCTCGTGGACGAGACGCCAGAGCCGGTGGAGAAAGCGGACGGTGCCCTCGATACCCGTGTCCTGCCACTCCTTGTCCTGCTCGGCCGGGCCCATGAAGAGCACGTACAGCCGGAGCGCGTCCGCCCCGTGGCGGTCGGCGTACAGGTTCGGCTCGACGACGTTGCCCTTCGACTTCGCCATCTTCGCGCCCAGGTGGTGGATCATCCCCTGGTTGAACAGGCGCAGGAACGGCTCGCGGAAGCCGACGAGCCCCATGTCGTTCATCGCCTTCGTGAAGAAGCGGGCGTACAGCAGGTGCAGGATCGCGTGCTCGATCCCGCCGATGTACTGGTTGACGGGCAGCCAGTAGTCGGCGACGTCGCGGCCGAACGGCGCCTCGTCGTTACGGGGGTCGCAGTAGCGCAGGAAGTACCAGGACGAATCGACGAAGGTGTCCATCGTGTCCGTCTCCCGGCGCGCCTCACCGCCGCACGAGGGGCACGTCGTCCGCACCCACTCCTCCGCCGCGGCGAGCGGCGAGCGCCCCTTCGGCAGGAACTCCTCGACCTCGGGCAGGAGGACGGGCAGCTCCGACTCGGGCACGGGCACGAGGCCGCACGCGCCGCAGTGCACGATCGGGATCGGGCAGCCCCAGTAGCGCTGGCGGGACAGCAGCCAGTCACGCAGGCGGTAGGCGATCACCTGCTTTCCGTTTCCGTCCCGCTCCAGTCGCTCGACGATCGCGCGCTTGCCCTCGGGGCTCGGCAGGCCCGAGAACTGCTCCGAGTCGACCAGGCGCTCGCCGGCCGAGTGCGCGACGAAGACGCCCTGCTCGGGGGCCGAGTCGCCCCCGGCCGGCTCGACCACCACGCGGACGGGGAGGCCGTAGCGCTCCGCGAACGCGAAGTCCCGCTCGTCGTGGGCGGGCACGGCCATGATCGCCCCGGTGCCGTACTCCATCAGCACGTAGTCGGCCACCCACACCGGGATCTGCTCGCCGTTCACCGGGTTCGTGATCGTGCGGCCCGTCGGGACGCCGTCCTTCTCCTTCGTCTCGCGCTCGACGGTCGAGCGCGCGCCCGCCCGGCGCACGTAGTCGAGCACCTCGCGCTCCTGCGGCGTGCCCTCGACGAGCCGAGGCACGAGGGGATGCTCGGGCGCCAGCACGAAGAACGTCGCCCCGTAGAGGGTGTCCGGCCGCGTCGTGAAGACGGGCACCTCGGCATCCAGCTCGTCGATCCGGAAGACGACCTCCGCGCCTTCCGAGCGGCCGATCCAGTTGCGCTGCATCGTCAGCACGCGCTCGGGCCAGTCCTCGAGCAGGCTCATCTCGTCGAGCAGGCGGTCCGCGTAGGCGGTGATGCGGAAGAACCACTGCTCCAGGCTCTTCGCCTCCACCTCGGTGCCGCAGCGCTCGCAGCGCCCGTCGATCACCTGCTCGTTCGCGAGCACCGTCTGATCCTTCGGGCACCACTTGACCGGCGCTTCCTTGCGGTAGGTGTGCCCGTGCTCGAAGAAGCGGAGGAAGAGCCACTGCGTCCAGCGGTAGTACTCCGGCTCGTGCGTCGAGACCTCGCGCTCCCAGTCGATCGCCCAGCCCATGCGGCGCATCTGCGCGCGGATCGCCTCGATGTTGCGCTCGGCCACGACCCGGGGATGCCCGCCCTCGCGGATCGCCGCGTTCTCGGCGGGCAGTCCGAAGGCGTCGTAGCCCATCGGCCGCAGCACGGCGTAGCCGCTGCGGCGGCGCATGTGCGCGACGACGTCTCCCAGCGTGTAGTTGAGGACGTGGCCCATGTGGAGCTCGCCCGAGGGGTACGGCAGCATCTCGAGCACGTAGGTCTTCTCGCGCTCGGAGATCTCGCCCTCGGCCGGATTCGGCACGTGAAAGGCCCGCTCGTCGTCCCAGACGCGCTGCCACCTCGCCTCGATCGTCTTCGGGTCGTACCGCTCCATGCCGTCCTCCGGAAACAAAAAAGCCTCTCGATCCGAGAGGCCGTGGGGAGCAGGCGCGGCTTCCGCCGCGTTCTCCCTAGCGCTACTCGAGCAGCTGCCTCACGCGCACGATCCTACCAAGCGCCCGGGCGGCTGTCAGCCCGCGCGCTGCAGGGGCGGTCCGATCCGGCCGCCGCGCCGTGAGCGTCCGGCCGCCCTGAGCACCCGCGCGTAGGCCTCCCCCGCCGTTGCCCCGCTCGCCATCACCTCGCCGGTCGAGCGCATCTCCGGCCCGCGGTCGGCGGCACCGGGAAGGCGCTCGGACGGGAAGATCGCCTCCTTCGCCCAGGCGCGCGCCGGCTCGACCCGCTCCGGCAGCCCGAGCGCCCCGAGCGGCTCGCCGAGCAGGAGCCTGCAGGCGTGCTCGACGAGGGGGACGCCGGTCGCCTTCTCGACGAAGGGCACCGTGCGCGAGGCGCGGGGGTTCGCCTCGAGCACGAAGAGCTCGCCGCCGGCCGAGCGCTCTGAGCGCCGGTCCGAGCGACTGCCTCGTCGTAAGCACGCCCGCGTAGAGGTCGCCCTCCCGCTCGACCCGCTCGAGCACCGCCTGCA
>JACCZA010000313.1 GCA_013696185.1 Actinomycetota bacterium | reverse complement strand
CCCTTAGCCCGCCGGGCGACGCCGTTGCAACGTCCGCCCGCCCTGGCGCGCTCGTCTCCCACGTGAGTCTCCAGGACCGCCTGAGTCGCCTCGCCGCCGTCTTCGGACGCCACCGCCGCATCTCGCTCGCGCTTCAGGTCGCCGTCGTGGCGCTCTTGCTCGGCTTCCTCGCCTATGCAGTGCGCGGTGTGTGGGCCGATGCGGCGCCCCGCCTGCGGCACGCCGACCTCCTCGACCTCGGATGCGCGTGCGTCGTCCTCACCGCCTACTACCTGCTGTTCGTGTTCGGCTGGCAGCGCATCCTGCACGCGTGGCACATCGACATCTCGTACCGCGTAGCGGTGCAGTCCGAGATGGTCTCGATGCTCGCGAAGTACGTCCCCGGCGGGGTCTGGACGCCCGCGGCACGCGTCGTCGCGTTGCGCCGCGCGGGCGTGACCGACACCCCGCTCGTCCTGGCGTCGATCCTGCTCGAGGCAGGTCTGTCGGCGGTCGCCGGCGTGCTCGTCTTCGTGCTCAGCCTCGCCTTCGTCGGCTCGGTCGACGCCCCGCTCCTGCCGCTCGTCCTCTTCGCGCTCGCCGTCGTCGTCCTGCTGCAGCCGCGGATCTTCCGGCCCGTCGCCCGGCGATTGTTGCGACCGTTCGGCGCGAGCGACGTGCCCGAGCTGCCGCTCTCGACCATGTTCGTGCTGCTCGTCTACTACAGCTTCTCCTGGCTCGTCGGCGGGCTCGCCCTGTTCCTGCTGCTGCGGTCGGTCGGCGGCGACCCCGACCCGGCGGCGATCCCCTTCCTCGGCGGCGTCAGCGCGGTCGGTGCGATCGTGGCGGTGCTCGTGATCTTCGCCCCGTCGGGCGTCGGCGTCAGGGAGGCCTCGATGTACGGCCTGATGCTCGCGGTCGTGCCGGAGGGGGTCGCGCTGGGCGCGACGGTCCTGAACCGGGTGGCGATCACGGTCGTCGAGGCGGGGCTCTTGCTCGGGACGGCGATCGCCTGGCGCGTGCGTGAGGAGCCGGGCGAGAGCGCGCCGCCGACCGGCGGGCAATCGGCCTCGACGTAGCCGGGCCTCGATCGCACGCTTCCTCCGCGTGGGAAACGGGAACGCCCCGACGATGACCACCGAGGCCGAGCCACGCGATCTGACCGGGGCGCTCGTCCGTCTGCGCGACGAGCTCGCGGGCGTGCAGCTGGAGCTTGAGCTCCCCGACGCCGGGAGCGCGCGGCAGACGCGCGACGAGCTCGTCGGCCAGATCGAGGACTACCTGCTCCCCCGGGTGCGCCAGATGGACGCCCCGCTCCTGATGGTGGTCGGGGGCTCGACGGGCGCGGGCAAGTCGACCCTCGTGAACAGCCTGGTCGGATCGAGCGTGAGCCCGGCCGGCGTGCTCCGGCCGACCACGCGCGCGCCCGTGCTCGTCTGCAACCCGGCCGACGTCCACTGGTTCGACGACTCCCGCGTCTTGCCAGGACTGGCACGCACGACCGGCGGCGCAGGGGCACCGGGCGGGTTGGAGCTGACTCCGACCCCCGCGCTGCCCGCGGGCCTCGCCCTGCTCGACTCGCCGGACATCGACTCGGTCGTGGCGTCGAATCGGGCCCTGGCCGGCCAACTGCTCGCCGCGGCAGATTCGTGGCTCTTCGTCACGACGGCCGCGCGCTATGCCGACGCGGTGCCCTGGGACCTGCTTCATGCCGCCCGAGACCGCGGTACCGCGCTCTCGCTCGTCCTGAACCGCGTTCCGCCGGAGGCGGCAGGCGAGGTCGCCGACCACCTGAGGCAGATGCTGGCCGACCGCGGCCTCGGCGAGACGCAACTGCTCGTCGTCCCCGAGACCGTGCTGGCTGACGGGCTGCTCCCTGCGGAGGCTCTCGCGCCAGTGCGTGAGTGGCTCGACGGCCTGTCCGCCGACGCACAGGCGCGGGCGGCGCTCGTCGGACGCACCCTCACCGGCGCTCTCGACAGCCTGCCGCCGCGCGTCGCCGTGGTCAGGCGGGCCCTCGAGCACTCGCTCGGCGCCGTCGAGGAGCTGCACGACGCGGTCGAGGACGTCTATGCGGCCGCGCTGGCGGAGGTAGACGAGACCGTGCGGAGCGGCTCCCTGCTGCGCGGCGAGGTGCTGGGGCGCTGGCACGAGGTCGTCGGTACGGGCGACCTGATGCGGGCGCTCGAGACCCGCGTCGGGTGGCTCCGCGACCGGGTGCGGGCGCTCGTGACCGGAACGCCGCCGGCGGACGTCGAGCTCAAGACCGCCGTCGAGACGAGCATCGACGCGGTCGTCCACGCCGCTGCCGACCGGGCCGCCGAGCGGGCCGCCGAGCGCTGGAGCGAGCAGTCGGCCGGCCGGGCGCTGCTGACTCGGGCACCTCGACTGGACGCGGCCTCGCCGCAGCTACTCGAGGAGACCGCCGACGAGGTGCGGGCCTGGCAGGGGTTCATCTTCGAACTCGTGCGCGAGGAGGGCGCCTCCAAGCGCACGACCGCACGGCTCGCCTCGCTCGGCGTGAACGGCGCAGGGCTGACCGTGATGCTCGCAGTGTTCGTCCAGACAGGCGGCCTGACCGGCGCCGAGATCGCCGTCGCCGGCGGCACGTCGGCTCTCGGTCAGCGGGTGCTCGAGGCGATCTTCGGCGACCAGGCCGTGCGGACGCTCGCCGCCCGCGCGCGGGACGATCTCCTGGCGCGCGTCGAGCGCCTGCTCGCCCGCGACGCCGCGCGCTTCACCGACCTGCTTACGCCGCTCGCTCCCTCCGCGGAGAGTCCTGAGCGCCTCTCCCGGGCGCTGCGGGAGCTCGAGCGGGCCCGTTGAGCGACGCGCTCGACCGCCGGCTCACGGCGCTGGCGGAGGCCGTCGAGCTCGCGGCGGGTCGCCTCGACCCCGAGCGTGTGGAGGCTGCCGGGGCGATCGTGCGCCGTGCGGGCCAGCGACTGGGGCTGGACCTCGAGGCGACGGTCGTCGCCCTCGCGGGGCCTACGGGGGCGGGCAAGTCGTCGCTCTTCAACGCGCTGGCGGGCGCAGAGCTCGCGCAGTCGGGGAGACGGAGGCCCACGACGTCCACGGCGACTGCGGCCGTGTGGGGCGACGTCGGCGGTGCCCTGCTCGACTGGCTGGAGGTGCCTCGGCGCCACGGCGTCGACGGCGGCGGCCTGCAGGGCCTCGTGCTGCTCGACCTCCCTGACTTCGACTCGGTCGAGGAGAGCCACCGGCTCGAGGTCGAGCGGGTGATCGAGCTCGCCGACCTCGTCGTCTGGGTCGTCGATCCGCAGAAGTACGCCGACGCCGCCCTCCACGACCGGTACCTGCGCCCTCTCGCCGCCTACGGCGAGACCATGCTCGTCGCGCTGAATCAGGCGGATCTGCTGGAGCCGGCCGCCCTGGCGTCCTGCCGCTCCGATCTCCAGGCGCTGTTGCGGGAGGACGGCCTGCCCCGCGTTCCGGTGCTCCTCGTCTCCGCGCGCACGGGTGAGGGCCTCGACGAGCTGCGACGGGCGCTGGCTGAGCGCGTCGCCAGGCGCGAGGCGGCGGTCGCTCGCCTTGGCGCGGACGTCTCGAGCGCGGCGGCGAGCCTCGCTGCCGACTGCGGCGGGGATGCGGGCGGGGTG
>JACCZA010000297.1 GCA_013696185.1 Actinomycetota bacterium | reverse complement strand
ATGGAGGGCCGGGTCGTCCACGACTGAGGAGCAGAACAGGAAGCGGCGAGCCAAGGCCCGCCGCTGACTCCCGAAGCCGTCGATGATTGCCGTCAGTCTCCGACCAGGAAGCTCTCCGTGCTTCGGCAGGTTCGGCGACCGGCTTGAGCGCCATCGCGGAGGCTCGCCCTCCCGTGCGCGCGAAGAGCCGGGGCGAGCCCGAGAGCTCGCCCCGTCCGGTCTCCGCTCGCGAGCGTCGGGTTGCCCCGGGTGGCCCCCGCCGCATCGGGGCCCCCCGGCTCGCCCTCTCACTGTGACCCGGCTGCGGCCACTTCATCCATCCCTCGAACGGGGTTGACGCGCGTGCTTCACCGCGGAGCCCCTCAGTACAGTGGCCGCGTGGCGAGCCGCTTCCTCGAGCGCCTGCAGACTGGCCCGGCGATCGTCGCCGACGGCGGCATGGGGTCCCTCATCTCGAGCGCCGTGCCCCACCTCCGCTGTCCGGAGGAGGCGAACCTGCGCGCCCCGGAGAGCGTCGTGTCGCTCCACGTGAGCTTCATCCGCGCCGGCGCCGACCTGATCGAGACGAACACCTTCGGCGCGAACCGGCGCAAGCTCGCGACCCACTTCCTCGAGGACGAGTTCGAGCGGATCAACTCCACCGCCGTCCGGCTCGCGCGCGAGGCACGCGACGTGTGCGGGCGGGAGGTCTTCATCGCCGGCTCGATCGGCCCGCTCGGGGAGTTCGAGGAGGATCGCGCCCGGCGCGGGGATCTCTTCGCGGAGCAGGCGGGCCTGCTCGAGGGGCGCGGCGCCGATCTGTTCATGATCGAGACCTTCTTCGACCTGGACGAGCTGGAGACGGCGATCCGGGCCGTACGCGCGTCCTCGACGCTACCGATCGTCGCCCTCCTCACCTTCGACGAGGACGGCGAGACGCTCGGCGGCGTCGGTGCGCGCGAGGCGGCGGAGCGACTCGGGGGCCTCGAGCTCGCGGCGATCGGCGCCAACCACGGCGCTGGCCCGCAGGCGGCGCTCGCCGCCCTCTCGGAGATGCGCTCGGACGGGCGCGTGCTCGCGGCGCTGCCGAACGTCGGCCTCGCGAGCATGTCCGGCCCGCGGATCGTCTACCCGCACGCGACGCCCGACTACTTCTCCCAGTTCGCGGCCCATGCCCGCGAGCTCGGCGCCGGCCTGATCGGCGGCTGCTGCGGCACGACGCCGGCCCAGATCACGGCCATCCGAGCGGCGATCGAGGACGGTCGCGCGCCGCGGGCCCCACTCGTCCCGCACGAGCGCACGATCGTCGCCCACGAGGACGAGGGCGCGCACGAGACCGAGCTCGCGCGCATGCTCCGGACCGGCGAGTTCGTCGTGTCGGTGCAGCTCGACCCGCCGCTCGGAGGGAGCAACCGCGCCCTCCTCGACGTCGCACGCCGGCTGAAGGAGTCCGGGCGCACGCGCCTCGTCGACATCAACGACAACGCCCGCGCACGCGCCCGCATGAACGCCCTGATGGCCTCGATCGCGGTCGAGCGCGTGGCCGGGATCGAGACGATTCCGCACGTGACCTCACGCGACATGACCGTGATGGGCCTGGAGGCGATGCTGCTCGGGGCCCACGCCGAGGGCATTCGCAACGTGCTCGCAATCACGGGCGACCCGCCGGACGTCGGCGACTACCCCGGCTCGAGCGGTGTCTACGAGGTCGACGCCGTCGGTCTCTGCCAGCTCGTCTCGCGCCTGAACCACGGGGAGAACTTCAACGGCAAGGCGATCGACGCGCCCACCTCCTTCTACCTCGGCGTCGCCGTCAACCCCTCGGCGGACGATCTCGAGCACGAGCTCGAGCGCTTCAGGCGCAAGGTCGAGGCGGGCGCCCGCTTCGCGATGACGCAGATCCTCTTCGACCTCTCCTACCTCGACGCGTTCCTCGAGCGCCTCGGCGGCAGCTCGCCGATACCGCTGCTCGTCGGCGTCTGGCCCCTGACGAGCTTCCAGCTCGCGGAGCGGCTGCACAACGAGGCGCCGGGGATCGTCGTGCCCGAGCCGGTGCAGGAGCGGCTCCGCGCGGCCGGCCCGAACGCCGCACGGGTTGGCCTCGAGCTCGCGCGCGACCTGCTCGCCGAGACTCGGGAGAAGGCGGCCGGTGCCTACCTCGTGGCGCCGTTCCGCCAGCCGCTCGGCGTGCTCGACCTGCTCGCCGACTGAACTCTTCGGCGGCCGCAGGCGAACTACCTGCGGAGGCTGCCGCCGGCCGTCAGCGGGGAGAGGTGGAATTCGAGCCGGCGGGGGCTCCGCCACCACGTCCTGCGGGCGCGGTGGCGTTCTCCTATCCCGACGGATCTCACAAGGAGCGTGAGCATGGCTCGAAAGCATCTTCGCTTGCCGCTGACCGCCACGGTCGCACTGTTCTCAGTCGCGGCGCTGTGGGCGGCCTCTGCGTCGTTCGCGAACCACCCCGTCCTCGTCGAGGGCAACTGCAACGGCGCCGGCACCGCGGCCCGCACGGCCGTCACCCCGGGCACCTGCGGCGACTACGACAGCGACGGCCGGATCGGCTCGGCCGAGGACACCGACGAGGCCGACCGCGTCTTCGGGACGATCAACGCGGCCATGGGCCCGGGCACCGGCGCGGCAGCGGGCACCGGCGCGAACCACAACGGCAGCGTCACGATCGTCGCCGACGGCGTCTATCCCGAGATCGTCGTGATCGGACTGCCGGACGCTCGCTTCCCCGGCCTCGGCACGGCCACGCCGGGCAACGTCACGCTGCAGGCGGCACCGGGCGTCGAGGCCAATATCGACGCCGTGCTCCAGGGCGAGCCGGGAACCAGCGCGCGTCAGGGCCAGCCCGGCATCGTCGTCAACATGCCGAGGAACCGGCAGGTCGCGATCCGCAATGTCACGAGCCGCAACTGGACGAGCGGGATCGAGATCTCGCACGACTCCCGCGTCGCGATCAGCGGCAGCCGCTTCGAGAACAACGTCAACTACGGGATCGAGGCGAAGGGCAACGCGCGCGTCACGATCTCGAAGACCGAGGTCGCGGCGACGGGCTACCGCCTGAACCCGGTCACCGGGAACTTCCCGAGCGATGCCAACGTGCCGGATCCCGGCATCGGCATCGAGTTCGACGACACCTCGGCCGGCACGGTGTTCAACAGTACGGTCTCCGGCAGCTTCGCCGCGGGCATCGCGAACACCAGCACCAACCGCGTGGGCGTCTGCGTCGCGAACGTGAACGCGTTCGACAACGACCCGGACTACGCGGGCGTCAAGCCCCGCGCGTTTCTCACCTCCTGCGGGACCGCAAAGCCGGGATCGCGCACGGCGAAGGTCGCACGGAGCCGCTGAGAGTCGCTAGCGCACTGACTCGACGGGAGGGCCGGCGCGCCCGCCCTCCCGTCGCCAGGGTCAGCCTCCGGTGCAGTCGCCGGTCGAGACGGGGCCGCGCGCGCCCGCGAGGGCCCGGACAACCAGATCCGAGGGGACGCCGAAGCCGCCCTGAGAGCCGACCCGCGCCGCGAACACCGTCGTCTCCACCTCCCCGCGCGCGTTGATCGCCGGCCCGCCCGAGTTGCCGTGCCGGATGCGGCCGCGCACGCTCGTCAGCTTGCGCGCGACGGGGCCTTGCCCGTACGCGTCCTCGGTCAGCACCACGGTGGTGGGGCCGACCCGGCCGGCGGTCGCGACCAGGCCGCCGTCGCCTGGGTAGCCGAGAATCGCGACGGCGCGGCCGGGCGAGGCGGCGACCGAGCGCAGGGGCGGCGCGTCGAGTCCCTCGACGCGGAGGACTGCCACGTCGTTGCGGACGTCGAACGCGACGGCGGTCGCCTCGAAGCGCTCGCCCGAGCCGTCCTGCTCGACCCAGGTCTCCTCCTGACCGGCCACGACGTGGGCTGCCGTGACGACGAGCTCGCGAGCGCCCACCCAGCCGCTGCCCGAGACGCCGAGCCCGCAGGCGACGCCCACAACCCGGACGACGCTCGGCGCGGCACGTCCGACGGCGGCCACGCCGGTGAGCGCGGGGTCGGGCGGGGCGACCGGGGCGATCGGCCCCGCGATCGCGGGCAGCGGGTCGACGCGCTCGATCGCCCGGATCAGGCGGGTCGGCGGCACGAGCTCGTTCAGCCGCCGCAGCACTGACGATCGCTGCGCTCCCTGGCGCAGCTCCGTCTCCCCGGGCAGGTGGAGCGCGAC
>JACCZA010000258.1 GCA_013696185.1 Actinomycetota bacterium | reverse complement strand
CCAGCCCAAGGCGGCGCTCGAGCGCACGCTCGGCCTCGCCGCAGTCGGCTAGGAAATCCCGCCCCCGGTCTCCTCGTCGAGGCCGGGGGCTACGTCACCTGCTCGGCGTCGCGCTCCTCGGGCGTCGGCCGAGGCGAGGCGGCGTCGCGGGCAGGCTGGTCGGTGAGGCTCAGCACCCGCATCCCGTGCTCGAAGACGATCGCCCCTCCCAGCCAGCCGCCGAGGGTGAGGAGGCCGAAGCCGATCGCGGTCAGGACGAACGACCCGGCCGTGAGATCGCCGTGCTGGAAGTCGTCGTGCCCGAGGACTGCCGTGAGGAGGAAGACCGCCGTCGTGGCGAGCATCGCCACCATGTGCGAGGTCGCCGTGCGCCAGAGCGGCGTGCCGCGCTCGATCGCCGCCCAGTCGACGAGCCCCGTGAGGGCAGCCAGGGCGCTGATGACGAGGCCGAACACGAGCGCGAGCCACCAGCCGTACGCCCCGGACTCCTCGCTGATGCCGGTCACGTCGGTGAAGGCGGCGAGCGCGGCGAAGGTGTACATGCCGATCGCCGCATCGGTCAGCGGCGGGTGGATGGGGTGGCCGGGGGGGCCGTGCCAGAGGTAGCTGAGCTTCATCGCGACTCCTCTCGTCTTCCGCGCCGACGGGCGTCGGGCGAAGAACCTACTACGCTCCGCGAGTGGCCGGTTGCCTCTTCGTCAACCCCCGCTCCGGCCCGCCGGGCCAGGACGCCGGCGAGCTGGTCCAGAGGGCGCGTGCGCGCGGAGTCCACGTGCACGAGCTCGCCGAGGACGACGACCTCGGCCGGCTCGCCCGCGAGGCGGACGCGGACGCGCTGGGGATGGCCGGCGGCGACGGCTCGCTTGCGGTCGTGGCTCATGCCGCGATCGAGCGCGACCTGCCCTTCGTCTGCATCCCGTTCGGCACCCGCAACCACTTCGCACGGGACATCGGTCTCGACCGCGCCGACCCGATCGCCGCGCTCGAGGCCTTCGGCGGCACCGAGCGGCGGATCGACGTCGGACGGGTCGGCGAGCGCGCGTTCCTGAACAACGTCTCGCTGGGCGTCTACGCGAGGCTCGTCCACCACCGCGAGCGTCACCGCCGCCGGCGCGCCGTGCTCGCCCGCGCGGGTGCTCTCGCCCTCTCGATCCAGCATCGCCACGACATGGCGTTCACGATCGACGGGCGCCCGGTGGTGACCCGAGCGATCCTCGTCGCGAACAACGAGTACGAGCTCGACCTCTTCAGCATCGGCGAGCGCCGGACGCTCGACGCGGGCCTGCTGCACGCCTACGTGACCCACGGGATCCTGCCGGGCACGTGGGAGGACATCCCGAGCGGAAGCCTCACGATCGACACGGCGACCCACCGGGTGCGCGCTGCGATCGACGGGGAGCCTGCCGTGCTCGAGACGCCGATCCAGTTCTCGATCGAGCCCGGCGCGCTGCGGGTGCTCGTGCCCGAGCGCGCCGCCGCGGATCAGGGAGCGAGCTGAGCCGCCCTCCAGGCGGCGAGCACCTCGCGCACGTTCGCGAAGGCGAGCTCCTCGTCCGGCGGCAGCTCGTCCGGGGCGAACCAGCAGAGCTCCGACACGTCGTCTGCCGCCTGCGGCTCGCCCCCGAGCACGCGGGCGCTCCAGTAGAGATTGAGCGTCGAGACGGCGCCCTCCCCCTCCCCCGCCTCGGCGTACCAGTCCATCCAGGCGCCGAGAAAGGCCGTGGGCTCCACCGCGAGGCCCGTCTCCTCGCGCACCTCCCGCCGCAGGGCCTCGAGCGGGTGCTCGCCCTCCTCGACGAAGCCGCCGGGCGTGTCCCAGAAGCCCTCGAACAGCGGCGTCGCCCGCCGGGCGAGCAGCAGCCGCCCCTCGTCGTCGACGCAGAGCGCGCAGGCCGTCGGCGCCGGGTTGGCGTAGGCGGCGAACCCGCACGCCGGACACTCGACCCGCCGCGGAGCCCCGCGGTCGAGCTCCGTCCGGCAGCGGGGGCAGAAGCGCCAGCCGTCGAGCAGGCTCACGGCTCGACGCCGCCGGGGTCGGATCCTGTGCATGCGGGTTCGAGCGGCCGTCGCACGGGCGCAACAATAGGGCCGATGACCCTGCGCGAGCGACGGCGTTGAGTCCGCGGGAGAGCCCGGCGACCGCGCACGAGCTCGCGCGGGTCGAGCTGCTCGCCGGCCTGCCCGGGGAGCTGCTCACCCGCCTGGCGGCGCGCATGCGCCGCGAGGGCGTCGCCCCCGGCCAGGCGGTCGTGCTCGAGGGGGAGCCCGGCGAGCGCTTCTACGTCGTCCTCTCGGGCGTCCTCGCCGTCAGCCAGACCTCGCTCGGGCCGCGCCGCCTGCTCCGAGCCGGCGACAGCTTCGGCGAGGTCGCCCTCGCGCTCTCGATTCCCCGCACCGCCTCGGTGCGCGCGCTCGTGCCCTCGGCGCTCGCGAGCTGCGACCGCGCCGCCTTCGACGAGTTCGTGCGCCCGCTCCTCGCAGACGACGGCGAGGCTCACTCCTCCGAGTGAGAGAGCTGGCGGCCGGCGGCCCCGAGGCCGACGCTCTCCTCGACGCCGCGTGCCCTCCTCTGCCCGCACCGCCCTGCCCGCCTACCGGGGGCCCTTCGGGCCGCCCCAGGCCGAGCGGCTGCTCTGGCGGGCGGGCTTCGGGCCGAGGCGAGGAG
>JACCZA010000250.1 GCA_013696185.1 Actinomycetota bacterium | reverse complement strand
GCGATCGAGGGCGGCGCGGCCGCGGACGGCGATCGCCACGCACTGATCGTCGATCGTGACCGCTGCCGGCTCTTCGAGCTGTTCGCGCTCCGCCGCCGGCCCGGCGGCGGCTGGAGCGCCGGCTCGGGTGCGATCTGGGATCTGCGCTCGAACAGGCTCCGCCCCGCGGGCTGGACGTCGGCCGACGCGGCAGGGCTGCCGATCCTCCCCGGCCTCGCGCGCTACGACGAGGTGGCCCGAGGGCGGATCGACCACGCGCTGCGCTTCACCGTGCGGCGGACGCGGCGCGCGTACGTCTATCCCGCCCGGCACTTCGCCAGCGAGTCGACGGATCCGGGCCTGCCGCCGATGGGGCTCCGCGTCAGGTTGCGAGCAGGCTTCGACACGCGCCCGTTCCCGCGGCAGGCGCGCGTCGTCCTCGAGGCGCTCAAGCGGTACGGGATGATCGTGGCGGACAACGGCTCGGACTGGTTCGCGTCGGGCGCGCCGGATCCGCGCTGGAACAACGACGACCTGCACGCGCTCGGCCGGGTGACGGGCGCAGAGTTCGAGGTCGTCGATGCGGGCTCGCTGCGTCCGTCCGCTCGAGCCGGGGTCAGACCCCGGTAGTCGACGAAGCGCGCGGCGCGTGGGGCGAAAGCGTGCCGGGTTCGTGCCGACCGGGCAGGTCGCGCGCTCGTCCGGGGTCAGACCCCGGTAGCCGACCAAGCGCGCCGCCCGGGTCACAGAACCGTGCCGCGGGTGAACGCCCGCCCGCTACGAGAGCCGCCCGAGCTCTCGCAGCGCCAGCTGCGCCGCCGCGAGCCCGCACATGCCGTGGACGCCCCCGCCGGGCGGCGTCGCGGAGGAGCAGAGGTAGACGCCCGCGAGTGGCGTCCGGTACGGATTCGCCCTGCGGACGGGCCGGAACACGAGCTGGCCGAGGTCCATCACGCCACCGTTCAGGTCACCGCCGACGAGGTTGCGATTGCGCGCCTCGAGCTCCGCGGGCGCCAGCGCGCTCCGGGCGAGGATCAGCTCGCGAAAGCCCGGGGCGAAGCGCTCGACCTGATCTTCGATCGCCGCTGTCATGTCCGTCCGAGAGCCGCTCGGGACGTGGCAGTACGCCCAGGCGGTGTGCTTGCCGGCGGGGGCGCGCGTGGAGTCGAAGAGGCTGTGCTGGGCAAGCAGGACGAACGGCCGCCCGCCAGGATCGTTGCTCCAGGCAGCGCGTTCCGAGCGAGAGATCTCGTCGAGCGTCCCGCCGAGGTGCACCGTCGCAGCGCGACGGCAGCCCTCTGCGCGCCAGGGGATCGCCCCGTCGAGCGCCCAGTCGAGCTTGAACGCCCCGGGCCCGTGCCGGTAGCGGCTGAGCGCCGCCACGTAGCGGGCCGGGAGCCGGCCGCCCCCGAGGCGGACGAGCTCCCGCGGCATCACGTCGGCGAGCACGATGTCCGCCGCGGGCAGCGCGTCGACCCTCGCCGACGTATGGAAGACGCAGCCCCGGCGCGAGAGCTCCTCCACGAGCGCCTCGACGATCCCGGCCGACCCGCCCCGCGGGAAGCCCCACCCGAGAGCGTGGCCGAGCACCGCCAGCGAGAGGCCGAAGCCCGCGCTCGGTCTCCGCTCGAGCGGCAGCAGCGAGTGCGCCGCGTGGCCTGCGAAGAAGCCGCGCGCCCGCTCGCCCGCGAAGAGCGACTCCGCCACGGAGCGGGCGTCGGAGAGGGCGAGGCGTGCGCTCCGGCCCAGGACGCCCGCACCGAGCGAGCGGGCGAGCGCGGCGAGCGCCCGCGGCGGCGGCGGATACGGCCCGAGCAGCACGGGGGCGATTCCGGCCCAGGCCTCGGCCAGGGGGCCGACGAGCCGCGCATACGCGTGGCCGTCGGAACCGAGCTGTGACGCAGTGGCCTCGACCGAGCGCTCGAGCACGACGGCCGTCCCGTCGTCGAAGGGATGAGCGACCGCGGCCGGCGGCTCCACCCAGTCGACGTCGAGCTCGAGCGCTCGAAAGGCGGGCGAGGCCCGCCCGAGCGGATGGATCGCGGAGCACGTGTCGTGGCGGAACCCGGGCAGGGTCAGCTCGGCGGTGCGCGCGCCGCCCCCCAGGGTGGCCTGCTCCTCGTAGACCTCCACCCGCAGCCCTGCGCGCGCGAGCGTGAGCGCCCCGGCGAGGCCGTTCGGACCCGAGCCGATCACGACCGCCCGACCCGCTGTCCGCAGAGCGCTCAGCGGGCGACCGGGGCGTTCGCCCCCACAGGCTCGCCGCGGATCACCCCGGGTCTAAGGGCCTGTCCGCAAAATGGCTCGGGGCGCCTGGAAGGCGTGAGGCACCACGATGCTGCGTCCTCGGTCGCGCCGATATGTCCCCATATCGACGCGCCCTGCGTCCTTGCCTCGCGGCACCTCCCGCCTCCAGCCACCGCGACCACTTTACAGACAGGCCCTTAGCCGGTACCCGCCAGCAGGAAGGCGCGATTCTCCCTCAGCATCTCGCGCGCGATCACGAGTCGCTGGATCTGGTTCGTCCCCTCGTAGATCTGCGTGATCTTGGCGTCTCGCATCATCCGCTCGAGCGGGTACTCCTGGATGTAGCCGTAGCCGCCGAGAATCTGCACCGCGTCGGTCGTGACCTCCATGGCCACGTCGGTGCAGAGCAGCTTCGCCATCGCCGAGAGCTTCGTTAGCTCCTCGTCCGGCACATCGTCGTCGATCATCTGCCCCACCTTGTAGAGGAGGCCGCGCGCCGCCTCGCACTTCGTCTCCATGTCGGCGAGCATGCCGGCGATCAGCTGGTGCTGGGCGATCGGCTTGCCCATCGTCTCGCGCGACTTCGCGTACTCGAGCGCGTAGTCGGTGGCGCCTTGCGCGAGCCCGAGGCCCTGCGCGGCGATACCCGGGCGCGAGCGGTCGAGGATCCGCATCGCGATCCGGAACCCCTCCCCCTCCTCGCCGAGCAGATTGGCCGCGGGCACGCGGCAGTCGTCGAAGAAGATCTCGCCCGTGGTCGAGCCCTTGATCCCCAGCTTCGGCTCGATCCGGCCGACCGCGAAGCCCGGCGCGGTGCTCTCGACGACGAAGGCGGAGATCCCGCCGTGCTTGTCGGCCGGGTCGGTCTTCGCGAACACCGTGTAGAGGCTCGCCACGCCGGCGTTCGTGATGAAGCGCTTGGAGCCGTTCAGGACGTACTCGTCACCCTCGCGCCGCGCCTCGGTGCGCATCGCCGCCGAGTCGGAGCCCGAGCCCGACTCGGTCAGCGCGTAGGCCGCGAGCCACTCGCCGCTCGCGAGCAGAGGCAGGTAGCGCCGCTGCTGCTCCTCCGTCCCGGCGAGCTTCAGCCCGAGCGAGCCGAGCTCCTGCACGGCGAGCAGGAGCGCCGTCGTCGCACACACCTTCGACAGCTCCTCGATCGCGACGAGGACGAGCAGCGCCCCGGTTCCGCTGCCGCCGTGGCGCTCCTCGTAGGGCAGCCCGAAGAGCTCGTGCTCGCGCAGCAGCTCGACCATGTCCCAGGGGAACTCCGCCGTCTTGTCGATCTCCGCCGCGCGGGGCGCGACCCGCTCGCGGGCGAGCGTCCGGACGAGGTCCCGGATCTCACGCTGCTCCTCGCTCAGCGGGTCGGACGGCACATGCCGAAGTCTATGCGGGGCAGCCGCTCGCGCCGCCCCGGTCTTACGACAATGGCTCGACAGGAGTGTCAAGCGCTTGCGAGCGATGCCGATGTTCCCCGGGTTGAGCGTCGCAGAGACTCGACCGGAGGCGACCGCCGCGGCCGAGTGCTGACTCGCGGTCGGACGCTCGCAGGATCCCGACGCGAGCCGTGCCGGCTGGGCCGCCGCTGTGACCGCCCTCGAGTGGCCCGACGCGTCCCTGCTGATCGTCTTCTGCTCCGACCGCTACGACCTCCCGGAGTTGCTCCGAGGCATCAACGAGGCCTCCGGCGGCGTCCCGCTGATCGGCTCCACGACCGGCGAGATCGCGACCGGCGGGCCCGGCGATGCCGGCGCGAGGCGTGCAGTCAGACGGCGCGGTGGCAGGAGCGCGCGCGCCGCCCGCTGTCGTTGGCGGTCATTGGGCTACCAGCTCCAGGATCCCCGGATCGTGCAGCTCGTCTCCGACGCACTCGCCGGGCGGGGCTCGCGCCCTCGTCGCTCACCCTCGAGATCACCGAGACGGTGCTGATGCAGGACGCCGAGGCGGCGACGCACACGCTGGAGGAGCTGAAGGCACTCGGCGTGATCCTCGCGCTCGACGACTTCGACACCGGCTACTCGTCGCTCCGCTACCTGCAGCAGTTCCCGCTCGACGCGATCAAGATCGCCAAGCCGTTCGTCGACACCGTCGCCGGCGGGCCGGAGCGCTCCGTGCTCGCCAGGGCGATCGTCGACCTCGGGAAGACCTTCGGCCTCGAGGTCGTCGCCGAGGGCATCGAGCGGCCCGAGCAGCTCGCCGCCCTGCGCGAGCTCGGCTGCGGCTTCGGTCAGGGATACCTGCTCGGACGGCCCTCGGAGGCGCCGGCGGTCGGCCGCCTGCTCCGGCCGAGGGCGCCGGCCCGGGCAGGCGCCACGGTCCGGCTCGTCGAGGCAGGGTAGGGACGCGGGAACGACCCGTCCCTCGGTTGAGGGATGGGTCGAACGGTGTCACCGCTCCGGCACCGAGGGCCTCCAGCGGAGGTCCGCGTCCCGCTCGGGCTCGAGCCCCGGCTCCGCTTCCGGCCTCGGCTGGAACGGGTTCTCGAGCCGCCGAGTTCCTCCAGAGCCACCTACCTCGCGGGCCAGCGCCTGGGCCTCGGCGAGCAGCTCGTTCACGGCGCTCTTTGCGGCGCTGCGCAACTTGTCGGCCTCGGCCCGCGCGAGCGCGAGGACGTGAGCTCGCTCCTCCTCGAGAGCGCCTGCGTGCTCGCTCTCGGACTCGGCGAGCAGTCGGGCTGCCTCCGCCCTGGCTGCCTCGCGGAGATCGTCGGCCTCCGAGCGGGCCTCGGCCAGTAGCCGGTCGCGCTCACGGGCGGACTCCCGCAGGCGCTCCTCCTCCGCCTCGGCGAGCGCGGCCACCTCGCGCTCTACGGCGAGCCGGATCGCGCCGGCCTCGGCCTCGGACTCTGCGAGCACGCTCCGCCGCTCCTCCTCGGCGCGCTCGAGGTCGAGCTCGGCCTCGGCGCGCAGGCGGTCGGCCTCGGCCTGGGCTGCCGTCAAGCGGTCGCGGGCCTCGGCCTGGGCCTGGGCGAGCGAGCGCCGGCGCTCGGCCTCGACCGCTCCCACTCCCTCCTCGGCCTCGGCCAGCAGACGCCCCGCTGCAAGCTCTGCCTCGGCTCGCAGACGCTCGACCTCCGCCAGGCGATCGTGCTCCTCGCGGGCCGTCTGGGCGCGGATTTCCTCGAGCTCAGCACGTGCCTGGTCGCGCTCGAGCGCGGCGGCGGCGCGGAGTGCCTGCGCCTCTTGCTCGGCCTCGACCCGGGCGAGCTCGCGGATCTCGTCGGCCTGCGCGCGAGCCTCCCCCGCCTCATTCCTCGCGGCAAGGCGGATCGCATCGGCTTCGGCCTGCGCCTCGGTGACGAGGCCCCGCCGCTCCTCCTCCGCGTGCTCCAGGGCGAGAGCAGCCTGGGCGCGCAGCCGCTCGACCTCGGACTGCGTCCGGGTGAGCGCGCGCTCGCGCTCGGCCTCGACCGCCCCGACACCCGCTTCGGCCTCGGCCAGCAGACGCCCCGCTGCAAGCTCTGCCTCGGCTCGCAGACGCTCGACCTCCGCCAGGCGATCGTG